>CAZTDM010000008.1:4248-17208 GCA_964611795.1 Candidatus Woesearchaeota archaeon | reverse complement strand
CCATTGGGATTATAATATCTTGCACCTAAATAAAGTAGATTAGTAGCTGCATCTAATGGCTTTCCTGTGTATGAACGCTGTTTGTCGCTTCCACCGGATATCACTTTACCAAACGGATCATATGTTGTAAACTCAATTACGTTAGCAATCTTGTCAGATATGGCATTTGTGCTGCCAAGATGGTCTGGATGATAATAGAAGATGCCAGCTGATGTGTTCTTTCCTATTAGAGTATTGCCGTCATAGAAATAGACTTCATTATAGCTGCCAGATGCGTTCTTGACCTGGATGAAGTTATCGCTTATATAATACGTAGTTATGTTTCCAGAGCCTTTGATTTCCAGTTTCTTTATCCTGTTTCCGTTCTCATCATAAGAATATTCTTCTAGGATCTTGCCGTTGGAGTTGCCTTCTCTCACTCTTTTTAACTGATTGAGATTATTATATTCGTAATATAGCTGGAAAGCAGATACTAGGTTGCCATTCTTGTCATAAGTAAGATTATTTAATGGAGCTGTAGGAGTTTCAAACTCTACAAATGAAACTCTAAGTTTTCTTCTAGGGATTGTAAAAGATCCTATTTTTCTTAATTGCAGGGTTAAATTGCTATAACTGGTGATAGAATCGGCTTCAGAAGCTGTTAAAGTATACGTAGCTGTAGTAAATGTGGTGCCTATATTTGTTTTTGTGTCTGTAGCTATCAATGTATTTCCCTGGAACAATCTCACTTGAATATCAACAGTCATTCCGCCTGAAACGTCTTTAGCATACCGGTATCTTATTTTATGGCCAGTAGAAGTTTGAGGATCAAGCATAGAAGATAAGCTGACATTTGTAGCTAAATTAGTTGCAGCATTAGACACCTGGTCTATATAATCGCTATCATCGTAAGCAGTTTCATCAATCTTCTTGTATAAAGGGGCAACCTGCCAATTATTCACGTTTATGTCCTGATCTGGGCGAGCAAACTGCTCTCCAGCATCTATCCAGTAAAGCATAGTAGACTTCTTCTGCCCAACGTTTAAGCCTGCAACCTTTATAGCCAATGTTAATGGAGAATTATACTGGCCAGCTTCAGACTTCAAAGTTACATTATAATTAAGGTTTTTATTCCAGTCTAAAGTCAAATACTTTCCTGTTTTATCATCATAAAGCTTGAAATGAGGATAATATTGCTTATACAAAAATGTATCGTTCTCTGTAAACTGCTGATAGCTTAAATTCTTAAAAAATAAGCTATTATCCTGGTTTAATCTATAAAAGCTATTATTAATGTAAACAAAATCATTTTCATTATTATTGTCTATTTTGATGTATTTAATCTTCCAGACAAATGCCAGGTCATTATTGATGCTGGCATTACCAGTATTCTCTATGCTAGGATTAATGCTTAGGTTTAAGTCATTTCTTTTTAGATGGTAAGTTAACCTTGCTCTTACACTATACTGGCCAACAGAAATGTTCTTTTCCCAGGTCATGTTAAAATAAGTTGAATTATCTGTGTTAATCCTGCCAGAGAAAGGCAAGGCATCATTGCAGTGAAATTGCCAAGAAGATAGTTTAACTCCGGCGCAAAAGACATTGTGCGTCCAGAACTGATTATAGTTGTTTGTTAATTGAATGCCTGATGTTGTATTCAGGTAATAATCATCATTCTCATTCCAAAATTGTAGTGTGTCTCCCTCATCTAGGTAGGCATATCCGACAGGCCTGGAATCTGGCTGGTTTGGGCTGGCTGAAACTTTTAAGCTAGAAATTACTAATATAACCGTTATAAAGATAAAATAATTTAACTCTTTATTTCTTATTTTACCAACCTCTTTTTATAATATATAAGCTTTTATTGTTTATAAAAGTTATTATTTTTTGTATTTGTTGATATTTATAATGCACAATCCAACAGAAAGATTAAAAAACTTGTTGACTTTTGATTAAATAACTTTATTGGGAAATTAATATGGATAAAAATAAAATAAGGATAATTTTAATATTTGCAATATTTCTTACTAGCCTAATAGCTTCTTCTTTAATTTATGATAAGTGGCAAGAATTAGATCCGAGATATAGTTATTGTAATGGGTTATTATTAGAGAATAATGTCTATAAAGGACAACCATATTGTGAACAGCCACCTATGCTTTATTTAATCTCTGCACCAATAGAGAAACTATTTGGTTATGGGGGAATTGTTGTCAGTTCAATAATTTTTAACTTAACAATTTTAGGGTTTCTATATAGCTTATTAACTAAAAAAGATCTGATAAGCATTTTCTTATTGATCAGTTTGTACAGTACTTTAGTTTATCCTGTTTTGTTATATGATTATGGTGTTGTTTTAGCAGTTATGTTTTTAACAATTGGATTATATTATTTAAATAAAAATAACTTATATCTAAGCAGTTTGTTTTTTACTTTATCTTTTCTAAGTAAAGCCACTGCTTTAGTAGTAGTTACATTGTTGATAGTATTATGGATTTATAAGAATAAGAAGTATAAAGATATTTGGAAGCTTTATCCAGGCTTGTTATTGTTTTGCCTAATGTTTATAATATATCCCAATTTCTTAGTTTATGGTTTTATATCACATGGTGGTCCAAAATTTGAATTCTTGAATTGGGGTAGTTTAATTAGAGGGATACAAGCTAATTTAAACTATTTATTCATATATATTTTAATGTTAATAGGTTCAGCTTCGCTTTTTAAAAAAGAGAAATTTCTTTCAATTACAGTAGCTTCAAGTTTTGTCATAATATCATTAATTATGGCTAAATCTTCTGGTTTTGAGAACGGTTTTAATCCTTATTATTTATCAGTTACATTCGCCATATTCCTGATAATAGGAATTAATTATTTTAATGAAGTTAAATTGAACAAAACAATGGTTAGTTTAATGTTAATTGGTTCTATACTTCTTTTTTCTGTTCAAGCTTATGATAATCATGGTTATAATGATATAGTAGATAAATATACTGCTGCTTATGAGATATTTAAAGATTATAATGGTAGCATACTAATTAATGAAGATGTCCAAAAAGCTGTTAAGCTAAATAATGAAGATCTAACTGTATTCCCTACACCATTGCACATAGATTCTTTACACTCAGACACTCTTTTAAAATGGGGTATGATGAATGAGACAGTTTATGAAGAAGAATATGTAGCTGATATTAAATTGGAATATAAAGATGTGTTAACAAAATTGAGAAATAAGGAATATGATCTGATAATCATTGGTTTTTTAAATTATGATCCAAAAGATGCATATATTAATTATCTTCATTGGTTTTTTAGAAAATATTTAAAAGAAGAAAAATATTATATTATGACATTACCTTCACCTAATGAGCCAGAATGCTTGAAATGTTGGGGAAACATTGCCTTTTTTAAAAATGAAACAGAAATGAATTATTATACTGATAAGTTAGAGGCTTATGTTATTAACAATTTTGAATTTTTTTGTGAAAGAGATAAACAGTTTACAGATATTAAAATCATTACAGATCTATTAGAACATAATGGTATAAATTTTAATCAAAAGTGTGAAAGTTCGGCAGATCGTTATATAGGACACACAAAACAAGGAATAAAATAGATTAATCTGAGAATCTGTATTTTAACAGATAATAAAGAGCTTTAACCCCATCTTTCCAAGTTATCTTCTTACCTACTTTGAATTTCCTGGCAGAATAGTTTATTGGAACTTCTCCAACATTGTAGCCTTTCTTTAACAACTTGGCTGTGACCTCTGGCTCAAGATCAAACCTTGTTGCCTTAAGATCTAGAGATTTAATTACATCTAGCCTGACAAGCTTATAGCAGGTTTCCATATCTGTAAGATTAGAGCCATAAATCAGATTTGTACATACTGTAAGCAATTTATTTCCAAAATAATGAAGAGATATTTCTTTATGCTTTTCTTTAGAAAACCTTGAACCATATACAGCATGAAGATTTTCTTCCTGCATCAATTTTATAAGATCTACATAATTGGAAGGATCATATTCTAGATCCGCATCCTGCTTTATCACAAAATGACCAGAAGCGTGCAATAATCCTGTGCGGACAGCTGCACCCATGCCTTGATTTTTCTCATGGAAAATTATTTTATGATGCTTAACCCTGCTTAGAATATCTCTAGTCTTGTCTTTGCTGCCATCATCCACAATTATAAGCTCTTTTTCCACTCCAGGAATTACTGCAGCCTCAACCCTTTTGATAGCTTCTAAGACTGTTGACTCTTCATTATACACAGGCATTATTACAGATAATTTCATGGGTTTAAGGCTAAGAGAAAGGTATAAATATCTTTCTTCTCTATTTTAGCTTGTTATGGAAGATAAAGAATCTATATATGAGAAAATACCATCTGAACATGGATATAACGCATTAACAGCAGGAAATTCCATACAAAAGTTCTGGCATAAATATAAGTTTGGAAACGTTATATATATTGGAAGGCCTGGAAGATTCAAGTATACCAACCAGGACCACTCTATTGAGATGGGAGTTATGGCTGCGAGAAGCATTGTAGATGGGAAGAAGTATGATATTGAGCAGGTTGGAGCAGAGACAGAATATTTCGAGAAGGGATATGCTCCATTAAAAGAGGCTAAATAATTTTTCTATAAATTTTATGTCTATCAAAGAATCTCTGATTGGAGAATCTGGGACAAAATAAGCTCCGAAAAATGAGATTACAGCATAAAGCAAGATAAAGCCAATAATTACCAAGTTTTTAGAATTCAGCTTCTTATCTATCTGCATTAAAGAATATGCAGCTAAAGGTAATACTATTGGGAATAATGCAAATGTATGACGAAGATCATAGTTATAGTTCTGGGCAAGAGTAAGATACGCAACTGCTATTAATGGCAGGATTGTCAATAATATTTTATAATAATACAATCTTCGCTTCTTATCTTTATCAATAATAAATCCGTGTATTGCAGGCAGCCAGAGAATGTGGAAGGCCAGCATGCTCCTGACTATGAACGTTGAGAAATATTTCAGGGAGAATATCTTGTCTATTGTTGATCTGATTCTTTCCAATATAGGATATGATCTTACATTAGTAAAATACTTCCATAAAGCAAATGGTAGGACAGCTATCAATAATGTCAGGAATACCTTGTAGAATATTGAGAATTTCTTCTTAAGATATTTATGCCTGTCAATAAGTATTGTAAAGAACAGGTAGATAAACAGTATGAATAAAGAGTCTCTTACAAGCAATCCTAGGCCGATTATGATTCCTGCAAATATGAAGTTCTTCAGATTTAGTTTTTTAAACCTGTATTCTATAAAATAAATGCCTAGCACCAAGAAGAAATACCCTGCTGCATCTGTCAGCACCTGAGAGCCAAGCAAGATGATTGGGAATGATAAGGGATAAAGCAATGCTGAGAAGAATCCAAGCTTAATATCATTAAATAATTCTGAGAATAATGCAAACAGCAATAATGATGTCAGGCATAGGAATACAACATTAACTATTCCAAATGATTTGGTTATATCAAAGAACTGATTTAATACTGCTGCCAATGCTGGAACTAATGGACGAGAAGCAAAGTGCTCGAGAAGCTGGCCGTCTTTGCCTTGCAGGAAATATGAAAGCTGGATGTAGCTTTGTGCATCTATGGCTCTTGTATGGCCAAAATACATCACAGAAGATGCTATTGTCACAGCTATCATGATGATGCTAAGAGCCAGTACTTTTATGTCTACTTTCATATTGTTGAAATGAAACAAATCATTTATAAAACTTGGTCAAAAGGTTTTTAAATATAAGTAAAAGAGAGTAAACATGAACTTTAAGGCTAAAGCAAAGGTCTTTCTTAAAGATAAGTGGAACATTGCATTTCTAGTCCTGTTATTAATTGCCATAATCATAAGAGTGAGATATATTTTTTCTGACAGCATGTGGCCTGATGAGGCATTGTATGTATGGTATGGATATAAATTGCTGCATTCTCCAAGCTATCTATTCTCGACAGAGTTTACGCATACAATCTCATATTTTCCCAGCATATTAATAGCATTCTTCAGCATATTCACGAGCAGCTTTGCAGCTGGGAAGATAACTGCCTTGCTTTTTGGGATTGCTGGAATTGTATTTGTTTACCTGCTTGGAAAAGAGATGAAAGATGGATTTGTAGGATTGCTTGCTGCAATGTTCCTGACATTTAACCCAATACATTGGTTCTATACAGATAGGGTGCTGTTAGATGCACCGTTGACTGCCATGTTCATCTTAACAGCTTATTGCCTGATAAAGTTTGACAAGCACATGGGAAGAAAATGGGCATTGTATCTTGCTGCTGCCATGGCGTTAACAATGTACACAAAAGTCACTGGAATATTAGTAATTCCTATAGTCGGCTTGTACTTTTTATTATCACATCAAAAGAATGTGCTGAAGCTTTTCAAAAGAAGAGATTTTAGATGGCTGATAGCTGGATTTGTATTGATGGTAGCGCCTTTATTTATAATAAATCTGGTTAATTTTGGAGGATTGACAGTAGAAGGAGCTGGGAGATATGTAAGCTCTGATGATGCAGGAGCGAACAGATTACAGCCAACAAGAGATTTTATATTTGTAACTTCATGGTATATACTGCCATTGGCTTTGCTTGGGATAATATTTGCATTATTATACAGAAAGAAAGAGCAATACCTGCTATTGTCCTGGTTCTTGGGAGTTTATCTTTTCTTTACTCTATTGCATCCACAATCTCTTGACAGATATGTACTGCCTGGAGTTGTTCCTTTATTTTTATTGGCTGCATTATCTTTGGATGAGCTAAGATTATTATTTGAAAGAATAAGCAAGAAAAAGCTAAGCAAATGGCTTGTTGTATGTGTGGCTATACTTTTAGTCAGCCCATTGTATGTTCTTGGCAATAATCTTGTTAATAGCAGGTCAGACTCTTACACAGGATTTAAAGATGCAGGAACCTGGCTTAAGGAAAATGCTGAGCCAGGAGCATCTATATACACAGACAGCACCAGAGCAATAAGAGTGTTTTCTCTGAAAGAAGATAGTGATAATAATGGAGAGCTTAGAGGACCAGCAAAAACAAAAGAAGAATTTGAGAGGCAGATAGCTAGAGAAAAACTTCCTGTGTATCTTGTTGTTGATGTTTGGGAATACATACAGCCAGCTTGGATGTTTCCATTAACACAGGAAAAAGTAGATTATATTACAAGCCTTGGATTCCAACCTGTAGAGGTTGTAAGCAGGCCATATCAAACAGAAGAAGGATTGCAGAATGTTCCTATCATTGTAATCTTCAAGAAGTCTGCTTAATATTTTTCTTGTACAGCATGTATGTAAACACTGGAGTTAGTATGCTAATAAGAATTATTGTTATTGCCCTTTCTAATGCAGAAACATATATGCCTGATTTTATGCCTATATCTAATAATTGTGAGGTAAATGCAAGCATTGCTTCTCTAATACCAAGTCCAGCTGGTGTTATGCTAAACAATATCGAGATGTTTGCCAATAAGGAAAGGAATAATGCTGCTGAAATGGAAATCTCATAAGACAATGAAAGATACAGCAAATACAGCTTAGCTGTGCTTATTATGTAAAGCAAAAATGATATTATTGAGAAATGCAAAATAAAATGATGATTCTTTCTCAGCTTATGCCAACCATCTAAGACATTATAAATCTGCCTTAGTATGAAGTTATTTGCAGACGGAATTTTTGGAAAATACAATATTGAAAGTATAGATCCTATGAATATTATCAGGAATAAATAGAATAAGATTTTGTTGAATAAATCATGGGAAAACAACATCAATAGACTGAAGATTATTCCCAGCAGCCCATATACTAATAAAGTTACTACATAACCTGCTCCTGAAGCTGCTATAAAGCTGGAGAACGGCAAATTGTGATATTTTTTAAGATAGACTGCTTTAGCTGATGTGCCTGCTCTGAAAAATGCAAGATAATTGCCAAAGGTTGTTATTAAAGACAAGCTGAGAAACTCTTTTAGTTTAACTCTTATGTTAAACGGCTCTAATAATATCTTGATCATATATCCATTTATGTAGAACTCTATCAGAGTAAGCAAAATTATCAATATGATAAAAGATTGGCGAACATTCTTGATTCTTTCTATATCTTCTTGATTATTATACAGAAGCAATAATAAAAGAAATAAGACTAGAAATATGGAAGATATCCCAAGAACATTTTTTATGTATTTTTTCATTCTAGTTTTTCTAATATATCAACTATCTCCCTTGCAGGGCTATAATCTTTATCCTCTAACTCTTTTCTCTTGAACTGATCAATATTGTTAAGGAAATACTCTACCTTCTCATCTTTTAACTCAGATATAAATACGTTTGTGTACCATAATCTTTCGCTGGTATTCCTTAATAATAGGCATGGCTTGTTCATGAAAGCAGATTCTTCTTGTGGGCCGCCGCCGTCTGTGACTATATACTTGGATTTGTTTATTAGATTCATGAAAGAGATGTAGTCATATAATGGCTTCATTGTTATGTTTGGGTTATTCTCTACTCTTGACAGCAATCCATATTCCCGGAGCCTGACTTTTGCAGATGGCTGAGTTACATATATAACATGTTCATCTTTTGAAATCCTTTCGAGGATATCAATTACTTTTGTGAATCTTTCTTTTGAGAATATTGTCTCTAACCTATGGCATGTTGCAACAACATATTTTCCTTTAGGGATTTCCATTCTGGGCTTGCTTTTTAATGCCAATCTTACAGAATCAAGGACTGTATTGTATTTTATAGGATAGATTTTGCCTTTTGCTTTCTCATTTAGTAAGTTTTTATGGCCTTGCTCTGATAATGGAAAGAGATATTCTGAATATCTGTTGACTATCCTTCTTACTATCTCTTCTGGAAACGGCTCAAACATCCTGTAAGTTCTCTCTCCTGCTTCTATATGACAAGTTTCTATTCCAGCTAGCTTTGATATTATCAATCCTTGTATTGTTGTGTTTGTGTCCCCTATAAGCAATGTTATGCCTTTCTTGCCTTTGAATATATTTTTTTTCTTAAATGGGGATTTAGAAACATTCTTGATTATGGCTGCAAGCCCTTGCCTTAAGTTTGCAACATCATTACTTCTGTTATCAAGAATTATATCTGGCTGTTTTAGCTGGAAATCTTCTATAAGATGCTTTGTAGTTACATTATGCTGGCCAGAGTTAATGAAATTATATTCTATGTTTCTAGCCTGCAGTTCCCGCATTACAGGAGCCATCTTAATGACTTCTCCCTTAGTTCCGATGAAAACATGAAAGTCTTTAGCCATTTTTCTTCAACCTGTACAAGATTTCTTCCTGCAGTTTTCTCTCACGAGCAAACATATCAGCTATCAAAGCAAGTATCATTAGCAGAAATCCTAGAATTATTAAACCTATCCCTATGATTACCAAAGATCTGAATGGGGTTATAGTTGCTGTAATTAACCAGCGGATAAATAAGATTATGTTTATAATAAGGCCTAGGAACATTGTTGCCAATCCAATTAACCCAAAGAATTTTAACGGGCGATAATCACGAATACTTCTTAAGATTATCATGAACACTCTAGTACCATAGCTGAACCATCCTTTGTATAATCTAGATTTTCCTTTTCTCTGACCATGAACAAGCTTGCAAGGAACTTCTTTAATCCTGAAACCTTTGTTAAGCAAATCAAGAAAAACTTCCTGAGTATATGTATACTCACCAAACAAATTCAATCTTAATGCTGACTCTCTTGAATAGGCTCGGAAACCGCTTTGGGTGTCTGTGAAATGTTTGCCTGTGAGGAAATTTATCAATGATGTTATCAGATTATTTCCAAATTTTTTTACCCAAGGCATTCTTGGAATGTATGCTGGGTTCAAGAATCTTGAGCAAGTAACCATGTCTGCCTGGCCATCTATTATTGGCTGGACTAATCTTGGAATATCGGCTGGATTAAACTGGCCATCAGCATCTATATTAACAATTACATCTGCTTTCATGGCCAGAGCTTCATTTATTCCTGTCTTGAAAGCAACTCCTAAGCCTTTATTAGAAAGATGCCTTACTACTTTAGCACCTGCTTCTTTAGCAAGCTTAGCTGTATTATCCCTGCTTCCATCATCAATGACAAGAACCTCTACCTTATCTGCAAAATTGCGAGGAATAGATTTAATGACAGCCTGTATAGTCTCTGCTTCATTATATGCTGGGATCATCACTACTGTTTTCATGTTTTTGCCTAGAATAAAACGTTTTATTAAGCTTTGCTATGCTATAATCATTATATAGTAGTTAATTATAGAAAAGTTTATAATATCTTGTTATTTTGTGTTTGTAATGTACCATACTAATGATTGGGAGATATTAGCTCCTATTAATGAACTTAAAACATATTCTCCTAGTCAGATTAAATTTAGACAAGACAGACAAATTAAACGTTCTCCCGCACTAGATCATTATATAGATAAGATATGGGAAAAAGAGCTTAAAAAAGCAGAAAAAGATGATACTATATTAACTGATGGGCCATTAATAAGATTGAGCCATTTAAGTATTGGGAATGAAGATTTAACATTTGGTGTTTCATTAACTTCTTATAAAGAATACAAGGCAACTTGCCTTCCAGTGTATAGAAAAAAGTTTGAAGAAGAGAATGGCAGAAAGCTAACAGATGACGAGCTGGCCTGCACATTTGCATCAGCTACAGTGCCTGTAACTTTGGATGATTATCTTGTATTATTTGAAAGAACAAGCAAAGTCAGCGAATTTAAAGGTTATCTAAGCATTCCTAGTGGTGGAAAATGGGATGGCAATCCGATAGAGACATACCAAGCTATGCTGAGAAGCTCTGAAGAGCTATTTGACAGATGCAGGAGAATAGTAAGAAACGAGTTTAATCATCAGGTAAATACGAATAATGAGTCACATAAATTATTAAGTGTATATCATTCAAAAGAATATGTAGATAGTGTTCTAAACTTTACAGTAAAACTAGATAATGAAGCTGGAGAATTAAAAGAAAGGGCTTACATAATTACAGGAAGCTCTAATAAATATAGAGATATTGAGTTAGTTAAATTTCAGGAAGGTACGCTGGCTGATTTTATAAAAAAGAACAAACATAGGATCCCTAGCACAATATTACCATCTATATTAATGGGAGGTGCACATAAGTTTGGTGAAGAATGGCCTTTGACAATCAAAGGAGTAAAAAGGCTTATTGAACTTTGATTATCTCGCTTAATTTTGTTCTGCAATACACACAGTCTATCAATGTGATATTAGTATTAATTTTTGCTACAACTCTTCCGCATTTGCAGACATACCCATGCAATCTTGCTGGATTGCCGTAGACTAAAGCATAGTCTGGAACATCTTTAGTAACGACTGATCCTATACCTATTAAAGAGAACTTTCCAACTTTAATGTCTGTAGCAAGAACAGACTTTGCCCCTATAGATGCACCTTCTTCTACTATAGTTTTTCCTGTCTGCCAGTCAGATGCTGATTTAATGCTTCCATCTACTTTTACTGCTCTTGGAAACTTATCATTAGTAAAGCATACATGCGGACCAATAAGCACTCCATCTTTAATCTCTGCATAGTCATAGATTGAAACATTGTTCTGTATCTTGACATTCTTCCCTATATTGACATTTTTATCAATATAGACATTCTTTCCAATAACAGAATTATCTCCGATAACAGCATTTTCTCTTACCTGCGCATTGTTCCAGATGCTGACATTCTTTCCAAGTTTAGCTTTACTAGAAACATCTGCTGTATGATGCAACATCAGAAGACCTCTTTATGATTCAAATACCAGTCTACTGTTTTCCTTACTCCTTTGTCTATAGAATACTGAGGCTTGAAATTGATAAGTTTCTTGGCTAAAGAAATATCTGCGTAATGCCTGCGAACATCTGCAGCTCTTGCTTCCTTATAGATTATAGGCTTTTTATATCCTGTATGCTCAACTATAATCTTAATGAGATCATTTATTGTTGTTTCTTTACCAGATGCTATGTTCATTATCTTGCCGCGAGTAGAATCATGCTTTGCTGCTTCAACAGAGCCTCTTGCTGTATCTTCTACATATATCCAATCGCGAGTCTGCAGGCCATCACCGAATATTACTAAATCTTCATTATTAAGAATCCTGCGCACAGTTAATGGAATAAATCCAGCAAATTGTCTGGCATTCTGTCTTGGTCCATATGTGTTGAATGGCCTGACAATAGAAGAATCTATGCCAAAAGTTCTTTGGTAGCTTATTGTCATCTGATCTGTTGCTGCCTTGCTTGCTGCATATGGTGTAGTTGGATCTAGTGGATGTAGCTCATCCATAGGAACATATTTTGCTGAGCCATATGCTTCTGATGATGAAAATTGAAGTAATGTCTTGAAAGCTCCTTTTCTTGCAAGTTCAAGAATATGTGCTGTTATATTTACATTTTGCAAGTAAGTCCATTTTGGCCTGACTAATGATGTTGGCAATGGTACAACTGCAAGATTAAAAACTGTGTCAAAATTATTTTCATTGAATAAAAGTTCTACGCCATCTAAGTCTGTCATGTCCTGCTTAACAATCTTTAGATTAGGATAATTTTTCTTAGCATCTTCTAAGTTCTCCAGCTTACCAAGGAATAAATTGCTGGCTACTACTAATTTTTCAGGCTGCTCTTTTATTATTGCATCTACTACATGGCTGCCTATGAAGCCTGCGCCACCTGTTACCAAGATGGATTTATTCTTTAACGATGCCATCGTGTTTAAGCGCCTCCAATGCTATCTTTAATGCTAGTATTGCTTCTTCTCCGGTTACACCTTCATTAGAGTCATTCTCTATCGAGCCTATGAATGCTTCTATTTCTTTTTTCAAAGGCTCTTCTTTATTTATTCCTATCTGTATCTTGTCAGGAGCGAATTTTGTAAGGAAGTCTTCGAAATTGT
>CAZTDM010000008.1:0-4238 GCA_964611795.1 Candidatus Woesearchaeota archaeon | reverse complement strand
ATTAAGATTCAATGCTCCATGATCATTAGAATATAGAGTCAGTTTCTGGTTAACATAATCAAGCTCTGCATATCCATGTGTTCCTGTTATTGCTATGTTCCTTATTTTTATTGGAGTAATCCAGTTTACCTGCAGAAAACTTGGGACATCCCCGTATTTTAGGAGGATTTCTGCGCAATCTTTGTTGTTAGTTACTATTGCAGAACTGCTGTTCGCATATAGAAGCTTTGGCTCTTTTCCAAGAAGATAGTTTACTACATCTATGTCATGCACAGCAAGATCAAGCAAGACATTTGTGTTGTTAATTCTGGCTGGAGGTAATCCTACACGTCTTGTGATTATAGATGTTATTTTTCCAAGCTTGCCATCATCTATAATTTTCTTTAGTCTCTGGACTGCCGGGTTAAATCTTTCAACATGACCTATGAACAATTTTATTTCGGCTTTTTTAGCTGCCTTAACAATTTCATTTGCATCTTCTAATGTTTCTGATATTGGTTTTTCTAAAAGAATATGCTTCTTATATTTTATAGCATCTAAGGCTACCTGCTTGTGGAGATTTGTCGGAACAGCTATAGATACAGCATCTATCTCTTTGTCTTTTAACAAGTTAATATATGAATTGTAGAATTTGCAGCTGTACTGCTTGCTTAGCTTGCTGCCTAGCTGCTCATTAAGGTCTGAGACAGCAACTAACTGCACATTGTCCATTTCTGAATAAACCCTAGCGTGATGCTTGCCCATGTTACCTACACCAATAACTCCAACCCTGATTTTTTCCATGGTTTTCATCTTATAAAGAAGCTTTAAATAACTTTCTTATATTCTACAAAATATAAGTTATAGTATCCAGATTAAACTGGAAAAACCTAGCTCAATCAGTATCATAAAATATACTACTTGTTTTTCTGTAAACTTTCCTTTTATAGTAAATATATGGGGGAGAGAATATATCTTGTCATACAATGAAACAATCTTCCCATCTTTATACTGGCCATAACTTTGCTTCTTCAATTTCCCTCGCAATTTCAATGCAAATTCTATGAAGAATGGAATTGCAACTATCATTACTTTTTTCTCCATATCACCAAGAATAGCTATGCAAACCAGCACAGCTCCAAGAAGATATGTGAGAGAGTCTCCTGGAAGGATGCGAGATGGATACTTATTGAAAAAATAGAATGCTAGCAATGATGCAAATGTTACAAATGCTATTGTTGCTGCTATATCTTTTCCATGATAATATGCAAAAGCTCCAAGCATTCCTGTGTAGACAAGACCCATGCCTGCTTCCAATCCGTTAAAGCCGGCTAGCAGGTTGACCATGTTTCCAGCTCCAACTACTGCAACTGGAATCAATAATAAAGGATAGAGCAGTCCAAGCTGTACATTCCCAATAAGAGGAACATGCATAGTATCAATACCTGAGTTTACAACCATCAATGGAATAGCTGCTGGCAAGACTAGCAATGGTTTTTGCCACTGCTTTAATCCTTTGTATGTTTTTTCTGTCATCGCTCCGAGCAGATCATCGATAAAACCAATGAAAGTAATTGTAGCTATGGATATTACTGCTGCCAGCAAGAAGATTACATTTGCTGACTGCATGAAAAAGAATGTCTGGATAAAGATATAAGTCATGATTCCCATAAATAGGCCAATAGAACCAATAACTCCGCCCGATCTTGGAAGCACTGGCTTGTCTTTCTTATTCATATCAGTATCTGTCAGGCCAATTTTTCTCAGATATCTGATAGATACAGGAGCAGCTATCAAAGTGATTAGAAATGCTGCAATAGATGCAAGTATTACTGCATTGACCATTAAAGGAACTCTGGGCCTGTGGTATTTAAGTATTCTGGTTTAACTTTTACGCTATCTGGAATATCTACCTGCCATATTTTTAATGGGCCTATCTGCTGTCCCTGATACAATGCAAGCGGAATCTGGGACTCATCAGTATATGCTAGCTTGAAGCCTGGAATCTGCTCTTCTAATAGATATAATCTAACCCATAAAGCTCTTCTTGCTCTTTCAGAAATATACAGGCCGCCTGCTGGGAAGTTTAGATTTCTGTTTTGCACATTATTATCAAATGTAGGAATCAGCTTAAAGCATGCTTTTATTCCATCACCACTGAAAGTATACTGTATATCTCCCATGCTTACACATTGCAATGGAATCTCTATTGCTTGATCTCTATAAGCAAGAAATGCTGTTGGCTGGCTTATTCCAGCATCATCGCCTCTTATAATTGCTGGAATCTTTATAGCTACTACTCCTGCAGCGCCCTTAGGATACAGCTTTCATTGATGGATATAATCCTCATCTAGGGGAGCAACACCTTGGTAAAGGTAGACTGTTTCATTCCTAGTTTCCTGAACATCTTTTGGATCTACAGAAAATACAGGAATCTGCGAGTATCTGTCTAGGTTCTCATCTGAACCAATGTTGGAGTATGCTGGATACTTGCCTACATCTGTCGGGTCTATCAAGAGATAATTAGAGTCGTGTGTTTTCATAAACACTAATGCTTCTTCTTCATCTGGGGTAGTTAATACATATCTGGCAACTAAAGTATCCCAGTAGGCAACATTATTTCCACCATCTACTATTGTTGCTCTCTGGCCGCCTGTCTGCACCCAATAGCCATAATCCCACCAGTGGGTAAAGACTGCATCTTCTGGAGTGTTTTTTCTTACCCAGTCCATAGCATACTGCCACTGCTCATTATATGCCGGACCAGTATATCTTGCAGCGCTGCTTGTAGATTTTGCAAACTTTATTAAAACTCCATTATAGAATGGGAATGGCGAGAGCAATAAGAAGGTAATTATGATTATTGCAGAATACTTATACAGCTTGTCTTTAAGCTTGAATAATTTTTCATATGCCTCCACTATTATATGGGAAGCCAGGATTGCTGTTATAGGTACTAAGGTAAAGAACAATCTTATAGCACCTCTTGCACCCACAATCATGAGCAGCATCCAGATAAACAAGAAGACATAGTTCTTGTTAAGCTTTGTAAGCTCTTCAAACAGCTCTTTATTTTTCAGATAGCTGTATAGATAAATTATTATGAAGAATGATATGAATGCAATCAGAGAGCCGATGTAAAGGAAATTTGATATAAATGTTTCTCCGTTAAACACTTTAGAGCTGCTTGCATATCTTGTTGGTATAAATAATACCAGGAATAATGTGTAAATTGCCGTGAGCTTCCACTGCAATTTCTTCAATGGCCTTGTCATCTGATAGAATAGATAGACAGATCCTGTTAAGAAAATGAGGAGATATGTCCAGGAAAAATTGCTTACCCAGTCTGTAAAATACGGCTGGTAGGACTCTGCCACTGTCAATGTCAATCTTCCCAAGCCGAATGGATGGATCAGAGAGTCTTTGATGCTTGTAATCTTATCAAATATGAATGATGGGGAGATGAAGATTGCTGTAAAAATAGCTGCTACTATAAATGCAAGCAATAATGAAGAAAATCCTAGAGGAATCTTTTGAGTAATCTTATTCCTGAAGTTTTCAAATCTTTTTGTATGCAGCACCAGTAATATAATTCCTACAAGCAATGCGAAATATGCCACTCCTGTTGTAATTGAGAACAGCATGACTTGAAGAATGCCTTTTATCCCGTATCTGAACATCATCAACAATAATGTTGCAGAAACAAGCCAAGACGCATATAGGTACACATCTTTCTTTGTGAACCTATCAAGGAATATGCTTAGTAATGAGTTTAATGCTATAAGCATGAATACAAAGTTAGCTCCATTCCAAGCAAGATTCATTACTCCTGTTGAGATTCCAGCCAGTAATCCATAGATTATTGCTTTCCTATTATTTTCAGAATGTAAGGCTAATAAGTATAGGAATAATGCAAGATACATGAAGACCATGCCGAAGACTTCTTTGTCTCCAACACCTGTCATGGTCCTGAACAGATACTGGGGCATTATCACAAGGATAAATGTTGCGAGCAAAGCTACCCTTGGGTTGAACAGCTTTGATACCAGGAAATAAAATGTTATACAGCCAAGTATGAAGAAAAATATTGGATATAAAGCTACGTCTGCAAATGCAACTGTAATTGATGGATTGAATATATGGAATATCTTATACAGCCACGCTATTGTATATGGGATGATTGGACTTGCCTGGATAGTTGGAAAGCCTAGTGGATAGAAGCGCATCTTATCTATCTCTGGCAAGTCTCCGTTCTTCAC
>CAZTDM010000007.1:16437-17694 GCA_964611795.1 Candidatus Woesearchaeota archaeon | reverse complement strand
GGTCGCATTCCTCCCAATCTTAAAAGGTTGGGTATCCTGCGACGTATGTAATGAACAAAATACCTGACAGAGATGATTACAAGAGTTTTATGGCAATAGATTTCCATACACACACTGGAACAGACTTAACTTTAGCTTCTGCTACAGAGCGTGAGCATATTGCTTCTAGTGTGCCTAGCCTAATTGATTCAATGAATCGAGCTGGGATTGGGATTTCAGTAACATTCAACCAACCAATTCCTGCTGGAAAACATGCTGAATGGAATTATGAGCTTAGCAAAGAGATAAAACAATATAGGCAAGAGAAAAGACTGATACAATTTGCATTTTTGAACCCTTATGATAAAGACTCTCCTCAATTACTAGAAGATTTAGTGCTAAATCATGGAGTAAAGGGGGTAAAACTGCACCCATTATTTGACAAATATCCAGATAATTTTAACAAGATAGTTGCTCCAGAGACAATGCCAATGTTTGAGGTAGCTGCTAGATATGATTTACCTGTAGCAGTGCACTCAGGATGGAAAGTACATGTTGGTTCAATATTAGAGTTAGCAAAAACTTTTCCAAAAATGAATGTTGGAGTATTGCATATGATGGATGGAGAAGATTATTTCCAGTGTGCAGAACATGATAATGTGTTTGTGGAAACTTCTTATGCAAACCATCCAAGAAGGGTAAGGCAAATAGTTGAGAAGCTTGGCTCTGAGAGGATTGTGTATGGAAGCGACTATGCTTGGAGTGACCAGCTTGTTGAGAAGATGAAAGTATTAAGATTGCCTTTGCCTGACAAAGACGTTGAAAACATCTTATATAAGAATGCTGAAAGAATATTGAAATTATAGTGACAGACAACATAAGGATAGGGATTATTGGAGCTGGTTATATAGGGAGATTTCACATTAAAACAGAGCTAGATCCAACTCAAAAACAAGTAATAGGAATGCCATCTGAGCTTGTTGGTTTCTTTGACTCTAATCCAGGTGCGAAGAATGTTATAAAATCAGCTTTGCCTGAGTATTCTTATCAGATTGACAAGATGAAGAGTGCAAACTCTCTTGATGACCTGTTTTCATTGGATCCAGAAGTAGTAATCATAGGTACACCAGTTAATGTCCCAAGCAATAGAGATTTGAATTTGCATAAATATTTCGTCAACAGGTGTTTTAATGCCGGAATCAAGGTAGTGATGTGTGAAAACCCTATCAGTGGAGATGTCAATATAACAAGTGAAATGTTTCAGCAGGCAGCAAAGAA
>CAZTDM010000007.1:9973-16427 GCA_964611795.1 Candidatus Woesearchaeota archaeon | reverse complement strand
GAATGGAGCTTATCTCTCAACTAACTGGACCTTAAGAAATGATCCTCTAGCCGGCAAAATAGTAGATGAGATTAAAGATGGAGTTATTGGCACACTAGAAAAGACGATTGTTATTTACAAAGAACCTGTAGCTAACCATAGAGATTCTGGAGCACATAAAAATACTGATGAAGTTAAGCACTCACTTCACCTGCTGTCAGATATTATTGGAGATGATTATTTTGTTGAAGTTAGAAACTTGAGATTAGCTGAGAGAATACGTGATGAACTTACTGACTACACATCTTATGAGCTAATGAGTAATAAGGGAATGGTAGCACATATGTTGAGTATGTCCAGAGCACCTGAAAATAAAAAACAAGACTATTCCATTTCTATGGAAGCCAAGGATTTATGGAGGCTGATTTCATTGAAGGCAGAAGACATTTGGTAGGTAGGCATCCTGGACATTGGAATGCTTATGAACCAGAAACTCCGATAAAACCATCAGCATATATGTCATTTCCATTATTGCATAAAAAACTTGTAAATGTTGCAGCCATGGTAAGAAGAGAAAAGAAGATAGTAGCTAATGAAAATGAAGTAATGTCGACACTAAAAGCATTATCTTTAGCAGAGTTAATGGATAATTTGGCTTTAAGAGCTCCAGATTGGTATGTTAAGCATGCAAAAATTAGTATTAGAGACGGAATTTATTATTAGCTTAAGCAAGATTTATAAACTTTTTCTTTGATTAATAGAGCTATGCCTAAGATTATAGGTGATGTAAAGGTTGGAAAGAAGGTTGTTATTGAAGACAGTGCTATAATCTATGGACCTGCCAAGATAGGAGATAATTGCTACATAGGCAATAATGTTGTTATTGGCTATCCTAGGTTTTCTAATAAGAATGAAATGATCAAATCTGGGAAGTTAAGAGATGGTGGAAAAGAAACTGTAATTGGTAACAATGTTGTCATATATTCTAATGCTACTATATATGAGGATGTAAAAGTAGGCAAGAATGTTAAGGTTTTTCATAATGCACTTATAAGAGAAGAAGTAGAGATAGGAGATAATTGCTACATAGGCACAAATTCGGTACTTGATGGATACTTGACTATTGGGAATGAGACATTAATACATAGCGGTGCTTATATTTGTGCACATTCTAAGATTGGCAACAAGGTAGGCATTTATCCTGGTGTGCACTTAGTTAATGAGAATGAAACATATTCTAGAGCAGGGATAGAGCATGATATATCTTCTAGCAAATATGTTGGACCTGTAATTAAAGATTATTCTGTTGTTGGTATGAACTCTACAATACTTGGAGGAATAACTTTAGGAGAAGAGAGCTTTATTGGCGCTGGAGCTGTAGTGACTAAGAATACAGATCCAAGAGCTATTTATGCTGGAAATCCTGCTAAGAAAGTGAGAGAGTGGAGAAATCCTAGAAAAATCAAAGAATTATGACAAAACCAAGCGTTCTCTGGATAGGATTAGAGCAGTTTATATTTCCATTGAATGAGACTGCCGATGAGAAATACAAGATTCTTAGCAATGAGTTTAATCCTTATGTGTTATCTGCATCTAATGATAAGAAATGGAAGAAAGTTAATGCTAATGGAACAGAGTTTTATCTCATGCCTATAATAGGCAAGCTTGCTTATCTTTTTCCATTTTATATTACTGTATTGTTCTTTAGAACACCTTATCTTATATTCAAGAAGAAGATTAATGTTATGGTTGCTTCTGATCCTTTTATTCCGGGAAGCATAGCAGCATTCTGGAAAAGAGTATTGTTCTGGAAGAAGCTGGGATTGGTTGTAGAGGCTTTTGGAAACTGGACAGAGACTCCTGCTGCACCTTTGCCTAAGCCATTAAGATGGCCTGTAAGAGGAATAATAAAATTATCAAGCTACTGGAGCATATCTGCTGCTGATGCTTTGAGAGCAGAGAGCATGGTTACATTAAACAAATTGAAGAGCTATACGAAGAAAGATCTTCCTAGCGATCAGTTTAATCTGATGCATATGGAGCTGTTTGAGAATACAGATGTTAAGATTAACAGGAAAGAAGATGAGTACAGGATGCTCTTTATTGGAAGAGTTGTAAAACTAAAGGGAGTGCAGCATGTAATAGACATTCTTTCCCAGATAAAAGAAAAATATCCGGAAGCGAAGCTGCTTGTTGGGGGAGATGGGGAGTATATTGATGATCTTAGGAAACTTGCTAAAGAGAAAAATGTAGAAAATAAGGTTGAATTCCTAGGCAATCTTGGAAGACGGCAGGTAAAAGAGCAGTTAGCTAACTGTGATTTATTCCTGCTTCCTAGCATGAGCGAAGGAAGACCTAGGGTGTTAATTGAAGCTATGGCTATGGGCAAGCCTATGATTGCAAGCGATGTTGGAGCTATAAGCGAGATAGTGGAGAATGGCAGGAACGGGTTCTTGATAGATCCATATAAGACAGAACAACTAAAAGAGAAGATAGTTTATTGCCTGGAAAATAAGAATAAGATAAAAAAGCAGGCTGAGAAAGAGAATAAAGAGATGCTTAAGAATTTCGGAGACAGGTTTACGATAAAAGGCTGGGGAAGATTGTATATTAATTTGATAAATGAAGTTTATAACTCTAAAATTAGCAGTTAAAGATAACCCAAACATTTATATATCTTACATATAGGTGATGTATATATGGTACAAGCTATGATCGATATAAATGAGAAAACTAATCGAGTATTAAACATAGTAAAAGCCAAATATGGCTTAAAAGATAAATCTGAGGCTATAGACATAGTTGTTAGCGAATATGAAGAGAATTTGTTAGAACCAGAATTAAAACCAGAGTATAAGGAAAAACTATTAAAGATATTAAAAGAAAAACATCTATCTAGGAAGGAATTTGAGAAAGAGGTTGGATAGATGTATTATGATAGCTATAGCGAAGAAATAACTAAAAAGCTGGCTAAGTTAAAAAAGAAAGATGCTCAACATTATGAAATTGTCAGGAAAAAAATGGATTGGATTCTGGTTAATCCAGAGCACAGATACAAAGACTTGCATTACAGTATGAAGGGGATAAAGAGAGTACATTTAGGTCATTTTGTGCTTACTTTCAAAATAGATCACATAAATAATGTTATTTCTTTTGAAGATTATGACCACCATGACAATATATACAAAACTTAATTAATATTGCGCTCTAAGATTGTCATTGTTTGCTGAACAGCTTCTTTCCATGAAATGTTCTTTTTCATATATGCATAGGCATTCTTAACAAGCTTATTTCTCAGCTCTTCATTGCTCATTAGAACAATTATAGCATGAGCCATCAAGTTTGAATCCTTGGGAGGAGTAACCAGTGCTATCTCGCTGTTCATCTTATAATCAAAATCAGAGACTTTTGTAGTTACTACTGGCGTTTTTAATGACATGGCTTCAAGAACTACATTTGGAGCTACTTCAGATACTGAAGATAAGACATAGCCATCTGCATCAGAAATATGCTTCAGCACTTCTTCATGATTCATTCCTGGAAGAAATGTGACGTAATTTTCTATCTTAAGCTCTTTAGCCCTGTCTATTAATTTCTGCTTGTATGGACCGTCTCCTATTATCTTTAAATGAATATCATGTGTTCTTGTCACTATTCTTATTGCTTCTAAAAGATAATCTATGCCTTTTAATCTTAATATCCTTGATACTGTGGCTAATGTAAACTTCTCGTTCTTCTTTTTCTTTCCTGGCTTTATGATTAGGTTAACTGGGTTCTTGATTACAGTAATATTCTCTTGATTAATGTTGAAATGCGTTACTAGAATATTCTTATAGTATTCTGATGGAACTATAATATGATTGAATCTTTTAAGCATTCTAGCCTGGAATGACTTTAATGTTTTGAATAGCCTGCCATTTTCGTTTTCATAGAAACTATCAAGTGGCCTGCTTGTCTTATTGAACTTGAACATGACTTCCCAGATATAATCTCCGCCATATCTCAGCACAACAGGCTTTTTCATTTTCTTGGCTGCTTGTGTAGCTGGCAGGCCTGCTAGATCTATGTTTAATGCGTAGATTACATCTATGTTGTATTTCTTTATGATGTCTATGATCATATTACGCATCTTGTAAACACGAACTGGCAAAAGGCTCTTGGGAACATTTTTTATGCTGATCCTATGAACAGCAAATCCATCCAGAAGCTCATGTCTTGAATCTTGACTGGTATATGTTGCTATATGAACTTCATGCCCTTGGCTGGCTAGCCTTTTAGACAATTCATATATATGTTTGCTTGGACCTCCTATGTCTGGAGGGAATATTGTTGAGACTATGCATATTTTCATACTAGGTTATAGGATAGAAAATATTATAAAGTATCTAGTTTTTAATATATTAACTATAGTTAAGAGGATTCTATGTCAAAAAAGTTGTATATCAGGGATAGGTACGATAGCGTATTAGATAAGGTTCATAACGCTATTGAGCTTGGATTGATAGAGCTAAGGCTAGGCAATTTCAAGAAATTAACAAAATACTCATATAGAATGATTAAAGCAAGGCTAATGGGATATCCTAGCTTTGTCATGATTGAGCCTACAAATGCCTGCAACTTACACTGCCCATTATGTACTGCTCCTCCTTGGATGGTTGAAAGAGCAAGGAAGATTACAAGCTATGAAGAAGGCAAGCTGTATATTGACAATGTAAAGAGCATGACTCCTAATGTTCTCTTTTATCTTGCTGGAGAGCCTTTGCTGAATAAGGACCTTTTCAAGATAGTTAGGTATGCTGAAGATAATGGATTGAAGACCATGTTCAGCACTAATGCTACCTTATTTAATAGACAAAGGGTGCAGGAGCTTCTTGATTCTGGATTATCTAGGTTGATTATAAGCTTTGATGGAGCTACAAAGGAAAGCTATGAAAAATATAGAGTAAATGCAAAGTTCGATAATGTGGTTAGCAATATCAAGATGCTATGCAGTGAAAAGAAAAATCAGGGAAAATTAAAGCCTGTAATAGAATTGCAGTTTATTGTAACTAAATACAATGAGAATGAGATTCCTATGATTAAGCAATTAGCTGCTGAGATGGGTGTTGATAAACTAGATATTAAAGCACTTTATCTTCCTGAGTATATTTACGGAAAAGATTATGTTACTAGCTTAGCTAGAGAGTTTCTTCCTGACAAGATAAGGGTAAAGTACAAGTATGATGAGCATGGCCATCCTGAGCTTATTGAAAGGCCAACTACATGCAGTGTGTGGAAAACTCCAGTAATACAGACAGATGGGAGGGTTAGTATGTGCTGTTATGATTTTCAGGGCAAGAATACCTATGGAAATGTGAAAGAAAACAGCTTTAAGGCAATATGGAATTCTAAAAGGTATAGCGAGGACAGGAAGAAAATGGCTGTCAGAGGATTGTCTTTATGCCAAGACTGCAGTATGGGATAAACTTTTCTCAAAAGTTTAATCAAAAAGTTAGTTATTTAAGCTTTTCTAGACAATTATAAATATGCAAAAATTAAGATTTGCGGTAATAGGCACTGGACATATTTCCTCTACGCATATAGATGCTATTAGGAATTCTGAGAATGCTGAGCTTGCTGCTATAATGAGCCATGACAGGACAAGAGCTGAGCTGTTTGCTTCTAAGTATAATGTTAAGGCTTATTCTGACATTGATGAATTACTGAAAGATAATGAGATTGATGTTGTTGATATCATATCTTATCATGATTTGCATGTAGAATATGCTTTGAAAGCTGTTAAAAATAAGAAACATGTAGTTATTGAGAAGCCTATTGGCATACATACAGAGCATATAGATGAGTTGATTGAAGAAGCTAGAAAGAATAATGTTAAGATAACTGTAATCTCCCAGCATAGATTTGATGAGGCTTTTATCAAGGCTAAGGCTAGGATAGATGCTGGAGAGCTAGGCAAGATTTTTTTTGTTAATGTTGACATGATTCAAAACAGGTCTGAGAGCTATTATATGGCATCTCCCTGGAGAACTCAATTGGAGAAGGCTGGTGGGGGAGTTCTCATGATGAATGCTGTGCATCTTATTGATGTATTGCTATGGATGCTTGGAGATGTGAAGAGTGTTTATGGGAAGATTGAGAATGTTAAGCATAAAATAGATGTGGAGGATACTGCATCTGCCTTCATTAAGCTAAAGAATAATGCTGTAATTAGCCTGCATGCTTCTAATTCTGCTTCTTATAATCATCCTTTTAGAGTCATGATCTATGGAGAGAAGAAAAGCATTATGGTTGAATATGGAAAGATAATTGAGATTAATAACCAAGAAAATACAAATATTCTTACAAGATTGAAGAATGCTGCTGTCAGGAGAATGCCTGTGAAGATGAACAAGTCAAGAATGTACAAGACAGGAACAATACAAGAGCAAATAAATATGTTTGCTGATAATATTGTTAATAACAAGGAAAATAGCCT
>CAZTDM010000007.1:9365-9963 GCA_964611795.1 Candidatus Woesearchaeota archaeon | reverse complement strand
TGCATTAGATGGGAAGAAAGCCCTGGAAGTAATTCTTGCAGTGTATAAATCAAGCAAATCTGGAAGAGAAATACATATAAACAAGTAAATATTCTAAATATTATACAATACTTAACTATAGTTAATTCATTATAGAGGATAACATGGCAAAAAAACAAAAATCGAGTTTTAAGAAGCTTACAACTAGAGTTAAGCATGATGGTAGAAGGTTTGCTATCAAGGCTGGGGTATACACCCCTATTCTCAAATCAAAGCTATTTGTCAATAAGATGAGATACAAATACGGCAAGTACCATATTGGAGAGAAGAATTACACACTAGGTGTCTGGCCAAAAGACAGCTATGAGAAGATTATAGCAAGCAAGGGAGAAATGGATATGCCTAAATATTTTGTTTTCGAGCCTACTATGAGATGCAATTTAACATGCGATTTCTGCTATCAGAAAGATTCCAGGGCTTTAAGCGACAAGCATGAGCTTACATTTGAGCAAGTAACTACTATAATCGATAATCTTGGAAGCCAGATTGAGCACATATTCTTGATTGGAAGCGAGATATTCATGAGGAAAGATATAGTGCAGATTATTGAATATCTTGA
>CAZTDM010000007.1:0-9355 GCA_964611795.1 Candidatus Woesearchaeota archaeon | reverse complement strand
CAATTATATTTTGAACTCTTCTCTTATATTTTTAAATTAATGTATTTGATACATTTTGATGAAATTTATCAAATTGTTAAGCCTATGGTCATAGTTATAACAGATGAAATGGCAAAAAGAATATTGAAATGCCCAAATGTAGTCATGATATGGATGAGCATAGATGGAATAGAAGAGCTGCATAACAAATTAAGAGGCTCTGTATCTGCTTTCAAGAGGACGACAAGGGCATTAAAGATGTTTGCTGGAAAACAGAACATAGGAGTAAATACAGTTGTTATGGATACTAATCTTTATCAGTTAAAGGAGTTAATACCATTAATGCATGAGCTTGGAGTTCCTCAAATAACATTCGAGCTTGAGATGTTCTCAAATAAGAGCGAGTTCGACAATACTATGAAGACATTTGGATTGACTGTAGAAGATATGAGCATGTTGTATAGCGAGAGAACAAGGCCAAGGTATGAGATAGAGGAATTAAGAAGCGAATGGGAGAAAATACAGGCATTAAGCAAGAAATATGGAATAGTTGCTGAGATCAAGCCTCCTGTATCAATTTATTACGATACTTTTTACAAGGGAAATGCAAGGAATGATCTAACCTTAATGTGCAGAGACTGGGCATTGTGCAGGATAGACTGCAAAGGCAATGTTATATTATGCGGTCAGCTAAAGAAGAAGATGGGTAATCTACTGGAAAAACCTTTGAAAGATGTGTGGAACTCTGATGAGTTTAAGAAAACAAGAATGCAGTTCTTAACACATAACATGAGTGATATTTGCAAGAGGTGCGAGAAGCTATGCCACGTTCCTGGTGTAGAGCCTAAGCAGATGGAATTGGCACCTATTATGAGCTGAGGATTTATGACTATAAACGAAATGAAAGTAAATTTTATGAAGAAATATTCTGAGAGAATCTTGTATGCAATGCCATATCAATTACTTGCTATGAAGATTCCAAAGAGAGTAACTATTGAGCCTACTAATTACTGCAATCTTAGATGTCCATTATGCCCTACGAATACTACAATGGACAGGCAGAGAGGCGGGATGACTTTGGAGAATTTCAAGTTTATAGTTGACAGCCTACATCCTAAGACAGAATATATAGACTTGTTCCTGGCTGGAGAGCCTTTATTGAATTCTTTATGGGCAAAGATGACAAGATATGCTGCTGATAAAGGAAAAAAAGTAATGATCAGCACTAATGCGACTTTTCTAGATAAGTATATTGATGATGTTTTTAGTTCTGGATTGAATAAGCTTATGCTTGCTATTGATGGGGCTACTGAGGAAACTTACCTGAAGTATAGGGTTAATGGAGACTTTGACAGGAGCATAGCTGCTATAAAGAAGCTTTGCGACAGGAAGAAGGAATTGAATGCTGTAAAGCCAGATCTTGTGTTACAGTTTATTGTCATGAAGCATAATGAGCATGAGATTCCTGCAATTATTAAACTAGGAGAGGAGCTTGGTGTTGACAGGGTAGAGATGAAGAGTGTTTCCTTGAACAGTTTGAAGACTGAAGATGAGAAGATGAAGATTAAGGATGACTGGCTTCCTGTCAATGAAGAATATTCGAGATATACTGTAGAAGGAAGCAGGATTAAGATAAAGCATGATCCTAACTACTGCTATTGGATATGGTCTAGTGTTATACACTGGAATGGGAATATAACAACATGCTGCTATGACTTTAACGGAGATCATACTTTCATGAATGTCTTTAAGATGGGCGGGTATCAGCAGGCATGGAAGAGCAGGGAATATGGAAAAGTGAGGAGAGCTATGCTAAAGAGAGACTTGAAGCTGTGCAAGACATGCAATATAAGCGATGGATATTATACTAAAATGATAGAGTTTAACAAGCCAAAAGAGATTGTAATTGAGGAAAGGCCTAGGAAGTTTGCTGAGAAGATGTTGAGTTTGTTGTTTTAAACTGTTTTATTTTGTAACTCTAGTTGGGGTGTAACTATCTTCTCTAAACTTATTTCTTTTTAATTGTCTTATTGATTTTTATAAATAAAACAAATAGCATGAGTAGAATAATTAATAAAATAAAAGTTTTGTATGTTGGTGCTAAAGAGTCTCCAATGAACTCTAAAGAATTGAACATTAATATTAAAACTGCAAATATTGCTATAAATGTTACAATTAATCTAAATATCTTCAATCTAAAAAATCGCTTTATTTTATCTATTATTTTCATGTGGTTTTCTTACACTTTCACGAAATTCTTAATTATTCTTTAAACCAATTCGAAATCCAATTCAAAATTCTTTTTGTGATTGACATATAACTATTTCTTTTTACTTCTGTTGTCTGTGATTCTTCTTGTTCTTCAACTATATTTGCTTCTTCCTTTAATTCTAATCGGTATGCTTCTGAAGATTCATTTGGCATTTCTTCTTTATTGTTTATTTCTTCTTGTATGTCTCCTTCTACTACCATATCAATTATAGCATAAGTATGGACATCACCAGATATTGCCACGCCACCTCCAGCAACTTGTTCGTCTATTCTTAGAACTCCGTCAATCTTTACTTGAATCGTTCCCGCCTTTGTTGGAGTTATTCTAAACTCTATTTCTCTTTGCTTATTAGGTTAAGAGATATAATCTTTTTTATCAAATTCTAGCTTAAATTCAGATTCATTTCCTGAACCATAAAGTGTTAACTTAAAGCGAACATTGTCTTCGTTTTTAATATGGATAAGATGTTCAGTCGTTTCATTTACTTTTCCAACGATAAGAATATTTAGTGGTTTTTCAGGAAATATGTTAATTACTTCTAACTCTTCTTGTTCTTCAACTATATTTGCTGCTATCTCTTCTGGAAAAACAATAAGCTGATCGCTAGTATTAATTTTCTCTCCAGAACAATCTCCTGGAGCTCTACAAATTATACCATAAATACTTGGGTGACCATAATCGGTACTATGTGATGCATTTATAGAAATTGATAATACTAATATTAATAACATGACCATAATAGGTCTAAGTGTTATTTTGTTTTTCATAAGTTAACCTATATCCAATATGCTTAAAAATCTATCCATTTTAACTTCTAAATACACATAATTCCTTATAACATTTTACCAAATCAACCTGCTCAATATCTAATTCTCCACGCCAGAGAATCGTCAAAGTCTTACTTCCAGGATTATATCTGTATTCACTAATCAGTTAACAAGAAAGAACTATATACCGATAAAAGCTAATAACAGCTAAGATTTATTGGTTGGGTGAGGTCAAATGAAGGTTAGGGGGTCCAAAAATGAACAGGGAAATTCTATCAAGGTTTCTTAATAAAGAAGTAGAAGTGATTTACTGGGACAGAGATGAGAGGGAAGAGGTTGTTGTTGAGGGAATTCTAATTGATATAGAGAATGAGTTTGTTGTTGTGGATTACAATGATGGAGTGTCTAGAATATTCATAGGAGATCTAAGGAATGTTGAACTACTAGAATAAAAAAAGGTGATTGAATACGAGTAAAAAGACTAAAGCAAATCAATTTGTAAGCGGAGGATTGATTATAAAAGGCAATATCATAAAGGATGGTATAGATACAAGTAGATTATTTAATATGATGATGTGTTCAGATTCTCCAGATGAATATAAGATTGCTGAATCTCCAACTCCACCCAATTTATTTTACATTCATGAAGTATCTATTAGTGAATGTTATGGATTGTTAATAGAACAAGGGTTTAAAAAAGAAGAAGCTAGAGTTAAAATCAAAAGATGGATAGAAGGATTTAGTTTAAGTATAATCTATAGGAATGATAGTTATAAGGATTATGAGAAGATCGTAGAAAACGCAAATAAAAAGGTCGTTTCAGAAAGAGGAGATCGCTTTAAAATTGGAGAGAAAGACATTATAATCATAGCAGGATTCCTAAAAGAAAAAATAAACATAGTTCATGTTAAGGATAAGGGTTTTGAAGAAACGGCTAGAATACTAGGTATTAATGTTATTCCTACGCCATTGATAGATTTAGAAAAAGAAAAGAAAGCTAAAAAAGAGTTAGAATCTAAAAGAAATCCTTGATGTTGCTTATATAAATATTATAGGCTTTATCTCTATCTCCCTTTGCTTTTCTTAATGCCATAGTCCAATGTTTCTTTCCATAAGCTTTTACTAATCTATCAGTTTTATCTTCTTGTTTTTTAGATATTTTAGAAGAGTATATCATGCTATATTCAAAAGTCTTGATTAATGCTTTAGACATGGCTAAAACTTCATTTAATATCCTATTCTCCATGGACTTTATAGCTGGTGTAACTGGATTCTTGTCCAAATTCATTAAATTTTCCATTGGACAGCCTCCCAAAATTTTAGAACTATCTTTGCCTCTTTTTCCACATATTCCTTATTGTCATCATTATATATAAAGTTTTTGTCGTCCATTTTTGAAGTATATAAAGAAAGATTAAACTCAAATAACTTATATTTAAATCTTTCTAAACACACAAAGTTCTTGATAGCATTTTACAAGATTAACTTGCGGAATATCAAGTTCGCCACGCCAGAGAATTGTCAATGTTTTAGTTCCAGGATTATACCTGTGTTCTTTCTTGTTAAGGATAAAGTAAGGATTTGTAGCTAGAAAATCGTCAGTCAATAATGGATCTTTATTGCTGCTGGCTGAGAAGCTTATTTTAACTATCTTATCTGCATCCAGCCTGGGATTTGAATTGAGCTCTACATTTCTATATTCTGGATTGCCCTTAAGGTATAATTCTAAGTCTCTACTCCATATGTACCTCGGACCAGGCTCATTCCAATAGCTAGTCGGCAGTGCTGGGAAGGAATAGGCCCCACCATTTGTAACGACTGCCACCGCAGGATTAATCTCTGCTTTGATTGCATTCAGGTCCTGGATTACTCTCTGTTCTTCTGTATCTTGCAGGAAATATGGATATGTAATAACTGAGATTAGGACTATAGATATCAATGTGTTTGTTATAAGCTGCTTTTTTGTCATGATGCTTGAGAGGAGATATGCGACAAATGGCGCCACTGCCAAGAAGAATCTTAATTGTATGACAAACATAGTAGCTACAAATAAGATAAGGAAGATTATTTCCCTCTTATATTGCTTAAAATTTAGCTTATACAATAAAAAGGTTAATGGAGAGATTATGAATGGGAATAGCATCCATTCTGGATAGCCAAAGAAAGACTTTCTTGTCTGGTCCAGCAAAACCGAGCCAACGAATGATAAGCTTGTGTAGAATGGCATGTTAAAATAGTAATAGTCTACCAGGAGAAGTATAGATGCTGTTGGAATGGTGAATAAGATGTAGTATATTGTTGTCTTTAATGGCTTGTTGTATAGGAATATGAGCAAAAATATAGACAGGATAATTATCATCTGGGCCCTGATTGAGATTATAAGGCCAAGTGATAATGCAGATATGGCTAGATGAAATATCTTATTATCTGCTTCATATTTCTTTAAGTAATAATAAGAGAGCAGGAATAGGAAGGATATCGGCATAAACTGATTTACCCAGGTAGAGCTGTAGTATACTATTGGCGAGAATATCCAGATTAATAATGCATTGTTGTTGGAAGTTATCTTATAAAGCAATATCGCATCCAATACCAACCAGGATGCATTCAGCAATTTTAATGTCAACAGATATGGGAATATTTTCAAGAATATTGCAAGGAATAAACTGTAGACAATAGAGTGCATTATGAATACATTTGTATTCATTAATCCAGCCAATGATTTAGCAACATTTATGTATTCTGCTGAGTCTACGAAGCCAGTTCTATAGGAGAATATGTTAAATAACAAAATGGCTAATGCGAACAGTATAATGTAGATTATAGGTCTATTGAGTTTCATCGCTCTTTAATCTTCAAAAAGATTTATAAAGGTTTTTGATTCAAGATGGAGCATGGATTTGAAAAAAGACACGAGGGTACTAATTACTGGCTCTGGTGGCATGCTTGGTGATGCAGTATACAGGAGATTCTCAAAGGAATGCAGGGTAATAGCCACTGACATAGATGTAAATGAGCCTTGGATAACAAAGCTTGATGTAACCAAGCTTGGTGATTGCGCCAGATTATTCTCAAAATATAAACCAGATATCGTACTGCATCTGGCAGCCTTAACAGACCTTGAATATTGTCAGAAAAATCCAAAGGAAGCATATATGACAAACACATTAGGAACTGAAAATATAGCATTGCTTTCGAAAAAATATAATAGCGTTGCTGTGCACATAGGCTCAGCCGGGATATTTGATGGCAAGAAAGAGTACTATTCTGATTATGATGTGCCTAACCCGCTTAGCGAGTATGGAAAGTCAAAGCATTACGGAGAACAGCTAATTCAACAGATACTCGATAGATATTATATATTCAGAGCTGGCTGGATGATGGGTGGGGGAATAAAGAAAGACAAGAAGTTTATCAACAAAGTATACAAGCAGATAAAGAATGGGAATAATGTCATATATGCTGTTGATGACAAGGTTGGGACGCCAACTTATACGTATAATTTTGCTGATGCGATGTTTAGGGTGATACAGACTGAGCTATATGGGTTATATAACATGGTGTGCCATGGCGATTGCAGTAGACTTGATGTTGCTAAAGAGCTTGTTAATTTATTAAATAAACAAGATGATGTAAAGGTTAAAAAAGTCAAATCAGATTACTTCAAAAAAGAATATTTTGCGCCAAGGCCTTATTCTGAGAAACTGGTGAATCTAAAACTGCAGGCAAGAAATATGGATTTTATGAGGCACTGGAGAGATTGCTTAAGAGAATACTCGGCAATTTTTACAAGTGATCTATATGGAAAAGTATGATTATATAGTTCTTGGGGCAGGTGTAGCCGGGCTGTCATTTGGATATAAAGTAGCCAAGGCAGGAAAGAGCGTCCTGATATTGGAAAAGGATGGCAAGATTGGGGGGTTGGCGAAAACACTAGAATACAAGGGATTTTTGCTTGATTATTGCGCACATAGATTCCACACCAAGAATAAAGAGGTTATGGATGAAGTAAGCAATTTGGTTGGACCTTCTTTTATAAAGCATATCAAAAGATCCAGGATATACATGTTTAACAAGTATCTTAAGTATCCATTTAAATTGCAGAACCTGTTAAGGGCAATGCCAATCACACAGTCTAGTGCTGCCGGATTTTCTTTCTTATATAATAAAGCAAAGACTAAATTAATAAAGAAGAGAGATATTGTAAGCTATAAAGACTGGTTTGAATTTTATTTTGGAAAAAAATTATATGAGATAATGTGCTATCCTTACACCAGCAAGATATGGCATATGGATCCATCAGAGATTTCTGCTGACTGGGCTGAACAGAGATTCCAGGGAGTTAATATATTAAAATTAATTAAGACTATATATAAAAAACTAGTTACGCTTGATTTTACCAGCTATTCTCTAGAAGAAGATTCTTATGCGCCTGATGGCGGGATATTTCATTATCCAGAAAATGGATTTAAGACCATATCTGAGAGATTTGCAGAAGAGATAGCAAAGAAAGGCAGCAAGATTAATACTAATGCTGATATAACAAGCATATCTGAAAATGATAAAATTGTTAACTTTATCCTTGATGGTAAAGAGCATAAGATCAAGGCAAATGAGGCTATAATCTCCACCATACCATTACCTGTATTAACTAAGTTGCTTAATAAAAAAGATGAGAATATAACTGCTGCATTAAACCAGCTAAGGTATATGGATATAATATTTGTATATTTGTTTGTAAACAAACCAAAGATAAGTAGTGATCATTGGCTATATTTTCCTGATGCTGATATAATATTTAATAGGGCTGTGGAGTTTTCAAACTGGTCTCCTAAGATGTGTCCAAAAGGCAAGACATCTTTATGCCTAGACATGACATCTTTTAATAAAGATCCGGTATGGAATATGAAGAATGAAGAGATAGTAAATAGATGCATTGCTGATTGCAACAGGATAAGGTTAGTTAAGAAAGATGAGGTGTTTGACAGCCTTGTGATAAGGGCTAAGAATGCTTATCCTGTATATGATATCGGTTATATGGAGAGGCTAACCAAATTAGTAAAGAACATAGAGCAATCTAAGAAGATATATTGCTTGGGTAGAACAGGCATATTCAGATACCACAATTCAGATGGTTCTATAGAAATGGGATTCGAGCTGGCTAAAAATCTGCTGAAAGGCAATAAGGAATTTACCTTACTTGGATTTGAACCAAAAGAATATGATTTATAGCTGAGAACTAAAATAATTTTCTTGATTTCATAAGCTAAGCTTTAATCCTTGTTCAACGCTTACTGGATCAAATTTAAGATCTGTTTTTGCTGCTGAGATGTCTATAGATGAGAATTTCTTCAGATCATTCAACTGGGATACAGACAGGCTATCATTAAATCTTTGATAGAAGAATAATGCTGGCTTAGCCATCCAGAAAGGAACTGCAACAGTTTTTCTCTCTAATGATAAGTGAGATGCTATCATATTTGCAAATGTATTGAAATCTATCATATCTTGTCCAGCTAGGAAATATTCTTTGTTTTTTATTTCTTGATTAAGAGAACTAATTATTGCCTTGCTAACATCACTGACATGAACCGGTTGCAGATTAAAATTAGGCAGTGGAACTAGCTTGTGTTTTTTTATAATGGAAGATATCATAGAAAGATAATAATCGTTCCTGCCATAGACCATTGTTGGACGCAGAATGACATATTCTAATCCAGATGATTTGACAAGTTCTTCTCCCTGTTTTTTAGTAACACCATAATAATCAGAGAACTGTGGCATAGCAAGATAGCTTGAAATAAATATAAACTTTTTAACATTATTCTGCTTGCATGCTTTCAATAGGTTGTTTGTTCCATCTACATTTGCTATTTTCAGGTCTGTCTTGTCAGATGTGTGTAGCATTGCAGCAAGATGGATTACTATATCTATCTGATAAGTAGCTGCTGATAGCGCTGTAATGTCTTCTAATGCACCATATATAACATTAAGAGAGAGTTTCTTTGCTAATGCCTCATTAATGAATGTTCTTCTAAGCAAGCATTTAAAATCTATATTATTGGCTTTAAGATCATTTACTAGCTGCTTGCCTATAAAACCAGTAGCACCGGTAAGTAGTACTTTCATAGTCTTGTCTTTGCTGCCATCATCCACAATTATAAGCTCTTTTTCTACGCCTGGAATTACTGCATTCTCAACCCTTTTGATTGCTTCTAAGACTGTTGACTCTTCATTATACACAGGCATTATAACAGATAATTTCATGGCTTAAAGGCTAGGGGAAAGGTATAAATATCTTTCTTCTCTCTTTCAGCTTGTTATGGAAGATAAAGAA
>CAZTDM010000006.1:12011-17785 GCA_964611795.1 Candidatus Woesearchaeota archaeon | reverse complement strand
AGACGAGCTTTTTCTAGGTTATCATCGTTATTATGACATGTTATTGAGAAGCAGGATAAGAAAGTTCATTCCACTGAAAGAATATATTGCATACAATGCTAATAATCAGTCTAATTTTAAGTTTATGAAAAGCGTAAAATATGTCCTGTCAGATGATGTCTCAAGCTATCTGAAAGGGTTCGCAACATTCTCTACAGGAGACAAGAAAGAGTTATTATCGCAAGGCTCAAAAGAATTGATCAAAGACATATCCTCAGCATCATCAATATCTAAGAATTTGATCTCGAATATGCTCATCTTACATTCTATGCGCTATGCTGATATGCAGCATTGGCTGCCAGATTTTGTCCTTGCTCTTGGCGATAACATGTCTATGGCAAACTCTATAGAATCAAGAGTTCCATTGCTTGATGAAAACCTGGTAAATCTATCATTCACAATCCCAGATAAAATCCTGGCGAGAAATGGCTCTAGAGAATATACAAAACCTTTGTTCAAGAAAGCTGTGCAAGATCTCCTTCCCAAAGACGTCTTGGAAAGAAAGAAGCATGGTTTCAACGTTCCTATGAAAGCTTGGAACGACCCCAGTTTTAAAGACACAGCAGTCAAGCTTATTGAATCAGAAGATGCAAGAGCATTGTTCACTCATGATTATCTTTCCAAGCTTCATTCAAGTCTGTCAGACAGCCGGCCAGGAAAATCATTAAGGATGATAAAGATGTACTCTATTGTGATGTTCTTGCTGTGGAAAAAACTTAATATTGATAATATTCAACCAGGAAAGGTGATTAACTCAATATGAGACTAGTATACATAGCTAATGCAAAAATGCCGCATAATCGTGCCCGCAGTATTCAGATTGCCAAGATGTCAGAGGCTTACAACAGGAACTTAGACACAACATTGATTGCTCCGTTGAAGTTAGACTCTTCAAGAGAAAAGACATATAATTCATATGGAATAGAGTCAAGGTTTAAAATAAAATATGCTCCAAGTATAGATCTCGTCTTCTTAAACTTAGGAATCCTACCATTTTATCTGCAGTCTGTTTCATTCTCATTCCTAGCTGTATTATCATCTCTCTTTATGAAAAAAGATTACTATTACACTCGTGATATCTTTACATCATTCTTCTTATGCCTTCTCAGGCCAATTCACAGGGCAAAAGTATTTTATGAATGTCATAATGAGCCGACTAAGTTTGAAAAGCCAATCACAAGCTGGACATTCAAAAGGCTGAATGGAGTTGCTTTTGTCAACGAAAATGTTAAAGCCAATTATCTCCATTTTAATAAAAAGCATGTTATGGCTCCAGATGGGGTAGATGTTGACCAATTTTCAATAAATGTAGACAAGGATGAGTTGAAGAAAAAGCTTAACCTTGAAAATAAGAAGATTGTGTTATACTCAGGCCATTTTTATAAATGGAAAGGAATTTACACTCTTCTTGATTCTACAAAATACTGGCCGGACAACTTGGCTTTATGCATTTTAGGCGGTACTCCAGAAGATACGGCAAGAGTCAAAGAGTACATAGAAGCAAATAAAATTTCTAATGCTACTTTTCTTGGATATGTTGATTATACTGAAGTTCCAGAATATGTAGCTTCAGCAGATATTCTAGTTCTTCCTAATTCTTCAAGAGACAAGTTCTCACATTCATATACATCTCCATTAAAGCTTTTTGAATACATGGCATCTGGCAATCCTGTAGTAGCATCTAACCTTCCCTCAATAAGGCAAGTTCTTAATGAGAATAATGCTGTACTAGTTGCTCCAGATGATCCTATAGCATTAGCAGAGGGAATAAAGAAAGCAGTTAAGAAAGAAACTGCTAAGCTTGCATCTAAGGCTAAAGAAGATGTGTTAGCTTATTCATGGACAGAGAGAGCTGGCAGGGTATTGAAGTTGATGGCTGAATCATAGCACTTTGTAATATATTTTATAGTAAATATTTCTTTAAATATTGTAATTTTGCTAATTTATGCTGATGAAAATAGCGGTGGTAGGGGGTGGTATATTTGGTGTGGCTGCTGCAATAAAGCTTGCAGAAACTCATACTGTTCATTTGTATGAAAGATATGATGATATACTAAAAGGAGCCTCAGGTATAAATCAATATAGATTACATCGCGGCTATCATTATCCAAGAAGCAAACATACAGCCTCTTCTTCACCTAGTTCAGAATTGTCATTCAGAGAAGAGTTCTCTAGCGCAATATTAGATAATTTTGATCATTATTATTGCATAGCCAAAGAGAAAAGCTTAGTATCAGGACAGAACTTTTTGCAGTTCTGCAAGAATAACGGTTTAGAATATGATTTTGCATCTCTTGATGTGTTAAACAATAAAAAGATAGATATATGCATTAAAGTCAAAGAAAGCCTGTATGATCCGGATAAGCTCAGGGTTATTTGCAGGGAAAAGCTGCAGAAAGCTAATGTAAAAGTCATGACTAACAGAGAAGTCAGGCTGCCAGACCTAAAATCTTACGACTATAAGATTATTGCAACTTATGCCAACCAAAACAAGCTTTTGGAAGACTATCCAGAGCATCAGAGAGATTATCAGTTTGAGCTTTGTGAAAAGCCTGTAGTAAGATTGCCAGACACATTGAAAGATAAGAGCATTGTCATAATGGATGGGCCATTCATGTGTCTAGATCCTCTTGGCAATACTGGATTTTCTGTTCTTGGAAACGTTGTTCATGCAATCCATAGCGCAAATATTGGCAGGCATCCTAGAATAGATGACAGATTCCTTCCTCTTATAGATAAGGGTATAATCAAGAATCCAGAAATAACAAATTTTAGTAAGTTTATAGACTCAGCTTCTGAATTTATTCCAGATATCAGTAAAGCAGAGCATATTGGCTCCATGTACACATTCAGGACAGTATTGCCTTATGTAGAACATACAGATGAAAGGCCTACAATAGTCAAAAGATTAAGCAAAGATGTCATATCTATATTTTCTGGCAAGGTAGGGCATAGCGTTGATGTTGCCGATTACATAAGTAAGATGGTAAATAAACAAAGCAAAAAAACAACTAATCCTTTGTATTCTTTAGAGAGCCCATAAGATATACAAATACAAAAAATCTATCTAAGATATAGCTGACGACAGCACCCATTATACCATATCTAGGCACCAAAAAGAGTAGCAGTATTGCATATATGGCATACGTGTACAGGTTTAGCTTGAGCATCTTCCTCCCTCTTTTCTGCGCAGGCAATAATCCTTCAGATATTGGTACTGTAGGAATAACAAGCCACATAAAAGCAAATACTATCTGCGCATATAAGATAGAGCCAGTATATGCATCTCCATATATTATTCTTATAGCAAAAGGAGTCAACAAAGCTCCGATTATGCCTAATGCAACAGATATTAAAATCATCTGCTTAAACCTTTTTCTCAATACATTATGTGCATCTTCCTTGCTCAATGAAGCTAATCCCGGGAAAATTAGAGATACAGCAGATTTTGTCAGAAGTTTAAACTGTCTAGGAAGTACCATTGCTATAGAATATATTGCAAGATCTTTGAATCCTAGAAAATAAGTGATGACAAGCTTGTCTATGTTTATGAAAACAGCTGTTGTCAATCCAACCCATGTCAAATATCTGCCATATCTGATTACATCATTATCTATCTTGTTATTTTGCCTGAACTTAAGTGTCTTTAAGTAGAACACGATATTTAGCAATGCAGTGCTTCCTATCAGTGCAGCAATGATCCAAACAAGGCTTCTCGTAAAAGAAATTGCAATGACCGTAGCTATTACAGCAAATATAGATGTAAGAGATCTATAAATAGCAAGTTGCTTAAACATCCTTTTGCCAACCAAAAAAGATTCTGATCCGACAAGCGCATAGTAAGGTATGAAGAATAACCCGCAAACAATAAAAGCATGGCCAAGCAAATCATCTCCTCTAACATACATATACGCTGCTATAGCAAATAATCCAATGCTTCCCAGCATCGAGAACTTTATCTTATCCTTCGTTCCTGTTATTAATGAATCGTCAAAACCTTTTGCAACAGACCTAATTATACTGGTAGTTGTTCCTTGGATTGATAGAAATGCGAGCGTGCCCAGTACTGACAGCACGAAATTATACTGGCCATAAACTATTTGCGATAGTCCTCTTGCAAGTACTATGCTGAGTATAAGTCTTGCAAAGCCGTCTACAAAATGGCTGGCAGTTATGTATCCTCCAGATTTTGCAAAGTAATTTGCATCTAAGTTAAGATATTTTCCAATCTTATTCAACATATGTTTTATTAATGTCATTTTATAATCATGTAAAAGAAAGGTTTAAATATTTATGTCATCTGGACGAGAAGTTACAGCATTGGATACATTCATGACAAAAAAACTATTAAAATTTATATCAAGGGCAAAACAGGCAGCGAGGAAAAAAGGGATTCTTTACTCAATCAAGCTAGCGATAAAGACCTCATTTATTTTTGCATATTACAACATATTCAAGCATGGAAAAAACTTCACTTTCAGAGGGAGAAACTACAGATACTTCTACCATCCTTATGGTGTCACCTGGAAGAATGATCGTGCAGTCGAGATTCCAATTGTAAATGTGATAGTAAATGAGCATAAGGGTAAGAAAATTCTAGAGGTAGGTAATGTCCTCTCGCATTATTATGACATAAACCATTCTGTTATAGACAAGTATGAAAAAGATGAATATGAGGGCAGCAAGGTCATTAATCAGGACATTGTTGAATATAATCCAGGAGATAAATATGATCTTATAGTCAGCATATCAACCTTAGAGCACATAGGATGGGACGAGGAAATCAAAGATCCTATGAAGACATTACATGCTCTTAATAATATGAGAAGGATGCTGAAAGAAAATGGAAAGGTTGTTGTTACATTTCCCCATGCATATAACCCATATCTTGACAAGCTGCTGAAAGAAGGAAAGATAAAATTTGATGAGATGTATTGCCTGAAAAAGACAGCAAGAAGAGAATGGAAAGAGGCAAGCTGGGAAGAAGTAAAGAACATATCCTATAATCATCCTTACTCGAATACAAATGCCTTGATTATAGGCATTATAAAGAATTCTAACTAAGTACAGATATCTTTTTAAATACCTTGGAATAGTCATTTATATGGCAGACGACAATAAAGAGAAGAAAGAACCTCTGTATATCATAGAATATGTTAGAGAGGGCTGTATTGGGGCAGCAGCATGCGTTGCATTACGTCCTGAGAACTGGTTCCTGGATACAGATGGCAAGGCAACATTAATGAGGAAAGAGATATACACAGATGAAGAGTTCAAGGCAGAATTTGAGTCTGCAGAGGCCTGTCCTGTTGCCGTAATCCATATTATAGAAGTAAAAACAGGCAAAAAGCTCATTTAGATTTGCTTATTTTCCTTATATATTTGATTATTTCAGCTTTTCCCGCCCTTTTCGCCCCCTTCACCCATTTTTGTTTAAGCTTTTCCTAAAAAGCTTATTAGATAGTTTTAAATTACTTTTTAACCATTATATCTATATGATTGACTTTAACGAGCTTATGGATAACTTCCTTAAACGAGAAGTAAGGCCAAGAGCATCTGGCAAGTATTATCCATCAGACAGCGGAAATTGCCTGAGGAAAGTCTGGTATTCCTACAAGATTCCAAGAGAAGTAGATCCAGAAATTCTCAAGTATTTTGAGGCAGGCAACCTGATTCATGATCTAGTCTCTAAAGTTATAAAAAGCGAGAAAAATCCGCATATAGATTTATTGGCA
>CAZTDM010000006.1:0-12001 GCA_964611795.1 Candidatus Woesearchaeota archaeon | reverse complement strand
ACATCAGGATTTTGTAATCTCTGGCAGGATGGATGATGTATTGCTTGTCAGGGTAGATGGCAAGATATACATCCTAGAAGTTAAATCTGTCAGCAACCTAAATTATTCTAAAGAAGCTAAAAAGCCGCATATTGCCCAGCTACAGTTATACATGCATAGCTCAGGAATCAGAGATGGAATAATATGTTATATAGAAAGAAACAGCCTGAAAAGTGTAAGCTTCACAATTCCTTATGATCCTGGAATAATAAAAGAATCCTTGGAAAGATTTGGCATTCTTAACAGTCATCTGAAAGCAGATGAGGTTCCAGAGCCTGAGGGGAGGATAAACAAGAAAGAGTTTGGATGGCAATGCGAGAAATGCCAGTACAGGGGAGAATGCTATACAGCTAATCCAGCTACTAATGATCTACCATAGGTTTATAAACACAATTTATAGGTTCACAAATATGGAAATTGAAGAGATACTGGCTAAAGAAGGCACAATATTCATCGATAGTAGCTCAATACATCTCCATAAGAAACATCACAATACAGCTGGAGACAGGTTTATATATGCTCTAGACGATCACCGTTTAGATGAAAACATCAAGATAGCTAGAGATGCAATCTGCTTATTAGAAAACGAGAAGGTAAGGGTAATTCCCGAAGTTTTAGATGAAATACAGCATATAGAAGGTATTTTAGACAGGACAATAGCTTTTCGCGCTGAAGAGAAAAAACACAAAAGAATAACAGAAGAAGTTTCTACAAAAGATTATCAGATTAGCATTCTAAAAGAATATATAGATTCAATAGTCCAGCTTGCAAACCAGTCAAAAGTTGGAAATCATAATCCTCTTCTTTCTAAATGGGCAGAGCTAACAGACCTTATAACATATGAGGGAGGGGTAAAAAAACCAAGAAGATACGAAGAATATTTCAAGCCATATAAAAACACAGATTCAAAGATAGTAGCACATTCAATATATGAATCAGTACATGAAAATAATCCATCAGCAATATTGACTGGAGATTCTGACCTTGGAGCTATACTTCCTGTGTCTTTTAAGATATTAACATCTGAATACATGAAACCACAAGGAGATTTACTTTATAAGAGATTAGTAGAAAACCCAATCACACTTTACTTTAAAAATAGTGAAGGCTATAATAGGTCCATGTCTACAGATGAAATAGCAGCGGTAAGAGTTTTCAGGCTTAATAATCTATCTCTCTATGGTAGTCAAAATATCTTGCAAAAGGTAAGAAGGTTATTATTTGATATACCATTGGCTGATATTCCAGCTAACCAACCCCAACAAAGCTTACTCCAACAAGTATAGCCAAGATTCCTAGCCACTTGTACACATTCATCTTTTCTTTTAGAACATATACTGACAATAAGCTCACCCAGACATAGACAGTAGCCACCATAGGATAGAGTATTGTCAGGTCTCCATTCTTCAAGGCCATTATATATATGGCAGCAGAAGCCAAATACATAAAAACGCCAAGCATGAGCTTCCTGCTCCTGAAGAAATTGTTAATCTTTATAGTGTCAGAAGCCATTTTAAAGAACAATGCTCCAATAGCTCCAAGCACATTAGCTACATTCACCAATATTATTGAGAGCATGCTTGTCATTTTCTGCTCCCAGCTCCAATCAAGCTAACTCCAATGAATATCCCAGCTACCCCTATCCATTTAAACCTGGTCATAATATCATTAAGAAATATAGGTGATAATAAGCTCACCCATATATAGCTTGTGGCTATTATCGGATATAAGACGCTAAGCTCTCCCATCTTCAATGCTGTTATCAGCAATACAGCACCAATAAAATACATCACAATGCCTATTATAAGGCTGTAGTTGGTCAATAACGAGATTACATCAAAGCTTAGGACAGCAGCACCTTTTTTCAGAAATATTTGTGCTGCAGATGTTAGCAGAGTGCAGATCAAAACTAGAAATATTGCCTTAAAACTAGTCTTCATAATCCTGCTCATAATATTTAGCTTATAAACTTTTCTTAGCTCTTCTGATTGTCCATGAGATTATAGATACAACTCTTCTTCCATATAATTTATTTGTATATATATTAAGGAAATCCAGCACCATATGCAAGAATAACCCTATTGAAAACAAATATACTATCTTGGAAAAGAAGCTTAACATAAGCAATATAAGCCACACTTCTATTGTATGGAATATATGCAGCTCATCTCTTCCTTTATCTTGTTTATGCCATTTGTAGCATCTTTTGAAGCTTATGTCTTTAAAATTGAAGGCACAATACAGATTATGGTCTGCATCGATAAGAAAGCCGCCTATGAAGATAAATATTGCCTGCCATCCTACAAAAGGATATAGAAATCCTGCTAATATCAGTGATGTAAATGCATGTACTATAGGTAGCATCTCTTGCAAGATGCCAGAAAAACTTAAAAAGCTACCTCTTTCTCTTTAGAGCGCTCATTATCCTTTCTTCCATAGCCTCAATCTTATTTTCTAGTATGAAGATTCTTCTTAGGCTATATATCATCCCTGCTACAGCTCCAAGCAAGACATATAACATTACTATTGTGCTATCAAAAGCCATTTTTCAATTAGAACCTTTGGTTCCAATACCTCCCTTTTTACAATTCTTATTTATTATTCTTTCCAAGGTTTCTTCCTAAGAAAGCTTACATCATCTTATGACCACAATTCTGGCAGAACTTTCCGCCTTTGAATTCTGTCCCGCATTGTGGGCAGAATGTTTTTTTCTGAGTAACTTTAGCTCCGCAGTTATTGCAGAACTTTATTCCTGGCTGCAGATCTCTTCCGCATTTCTGGCATTTACCTGCTCCTCCAGATGATTTTGCAGGCTTGTAATTTGCAGGTGTTTGTTGTGGTCCACTACCTGTCGGACTTCCGCCCTTATTGAACAATCCCTTTATCTTATCCTTCATTAAGAATAATATTACAAGCACTCCAACTACTACCCCAGCTATAATCCATGTTGTTGATCCTCCCAAACTGCCTAGTACATCTTTTCCAGCGACAGCAGCGCCTGCAACGCTGGTTGTTGCAGTACTCTCAGCCTTGCTTGTTGTTACAGTTGTTGGCTCTTCTGGTATTGGTGTCAGGCTCTCAAGTCTGATAACAGCAGTTCCAGGCTCTCCATTAACGTTTGATCCTTCATTAGGATTTAGAGATATTAAAGTTAGAGCAATATCATCTTCTCCGTCAAGATCTAAATCCCAGTTAGTCGCCGCATTCAAATTTACTATGTCAGTTCCAAGCTGTGGATGCATCTCCATTGTAACTCTATTATGCTCAAAATCAAAACCGCCTAGCTCTACAGAATAGCTATCACCATAGAATAAGAAAGTAACAATCGTATCTTTGTTCATTGGAATAGCAGCAACCCTATTATTATCTTCAATTTTAAACTGCTGGCTACTAACAAGCTGAATAACGAACAATAATGCTAATAATATGTTTCTTAGCTTCATTTTATCACTTCTTTTTTCTTTTTAACAATACATATAAACTAGTATATATATTTTACTCCTTAAGCAATTTTTCTATTATGCTTGCAAATGCTGGTCTTGTTATCAATACTCCAATGCTTACTCCTGCTATGGTAGATATTGCAAATCCAGTTAATAACCCAGCACCAGCCCTTAATAATGGGATCATAGCAGCAACTGTTGCAGCATAAGCGCTGAATATTACAAAAAATGCTCTCTTTATCCTTTCTTTCCAGTTTGACATAACAACCTGTCCTTTCATTACTTCATCTGCAATGACTATCTGATCATTTACCCCAGTTCCAACAGATGCAATGATTCCTGCAATAGCAGCAATATCTATGTTATATTTGATTAATGCAGCAAATCCTAATAATAATACAATTTCTGAAAGCATTATAGCAATCATTGGGATGGCAACAACTAATTTTCTGTATCTTACATATATGACCACAGCAACAGCAATCATAGCTAGAATTCCTGTTAAGAATGAATTCCTGGTAAACTCGCTTCCAAGTTTTGGGCTTATAGAATCTAGCTTCACAATTTCAAGCTTGAATGGCAGGCTTCCTGTAATAAGAATAGTCTGCAGTTTATTCATATTTTTTAATGCATTCTTCAAAGCCTCATCTCTTGTTGCTCCAGTTCCTGGCCCAGAAATTGCTATCTGTGTAGTCTTGCTTCCTTTAAGGCTGGTTGATATTTGTAATTTGTCTACAAGCTTGTCATCCAGATAAAGATCTAGTGTTTTGCTCAAATAATCTCCCTGGCTAAGATTAACATCCAGTTTATTAGTTATATCTGCCTGTCTTTGAGCAGCCTCACCGCTCAACGTAATGCCAAACTCAAATTGACAGCTTGCCCCTCCATTTATATCATTGCATTGACTTACTCCAGAGCACTCAGCACTATTCCTGCAAACAAAAGTAACATCTCTTTTCTCGCCAATGAATACAGTTTCATCCCCGATCTTTGCCTCAAACTTTCCCTGCTTTCCAACTAACTCCTTTACATCTTCCTTACTAGCTCCAGCAACTTCAGTAACTATATAGCTGTCTCCATTTAGATCCTTAGCAATTCTAACGCTTACATCGCTCAGTCCAAAGACATTCAGTCTGTTTGCAATAGTATCTCTGGCATTGATCATGTCCTGATCAGTTACCTGTCCGACAGGAGCAAGCAACACCCTAGTGCCACCAGAAAGGTCTAGCCCTTTTCTTATATTGGTTCTTGCCACATTATCGATGCTTATGCCTAGATCAGAGCTATCTTTTAAGAAAGGATCATATTCTTGTTTGTTTGTCTTAATTCTTACAGCTTGACCGTTTTGTATGCTGCTGACAACACTTACATAATCTTTTATGTCTTTAATCTCTTTATCATTAATGCCTAGTATTACTTCTCTCTTCCTCGGCATAGTCAATTCATCTGGACTTTTTATTCCAACACTGCTTACAGTACTGTTCTCAACAATGCTCTTGATAGCAACTCCATGAGTCTCTCCAATAGCAGGATTAATCACCAAGACTGCTATGATTAATGCGATGATTAGTATGCTCACCCTCCAGCTGAAAAAATCTCTTACTTTCATGTGATTCCCTTCTTATCACAATGCATCTTTAGTATTCCAGAATTTGTCAAATATGTAGAGAAAATATCTACAACTAACGCTATAAATATTATAAGGAACATCTGTTTTATTATGAAAGAACTGCTTACGAAATAACCAACCAATAATGCAACAAGTGTAGCCACAGTCATTGTCAATCCAGTCTTCATGCTGTCAAACATCCTGTCAAACAGCTTGCCTTCTTCCTTTCTCTTTAACGCTCTTGTCGTCAACAATATGTCCGTATCTACAGAATAACCTATCACCAATAAGAATGCTGCTATCCCAGCAGCAGTCAGCACCATTCCAGCAGCACTAACAACAGCAAGCGCAATAACAATGTCCATTAATGCAGCTGATATTACAGCAATGCTAGGAGCAAATGTCCTGAATGTTACAAATACAACTATGCTCATCAATATAAATGCAAATATTACAGATCTTATTAACTGGGTAGTAAATGATTGGCCAAGCCCGCTTCCAACAGTCTCGCTGCTATAATTTTCTTCATCTAACTCTATCCCAAGATAATTTCCCAGCTCTTCTTTTAATCTTGCACTTCCGCTATCAAGATCTCCAGTAATCTTTCCTGCTTCTACTATAATGCCTACTTGCCTGCCGGTGCCGAACTCCTCCAATCTTCTTGCATTAACATTCCCGCCAAGTTTTTCAGATAACAACGATTCTATCTGATCTATATCAACTTCTTTGTCAGTCGCAACAGTAGCAGTAACTCCTCCAGACAATCCTACATCTTTTGCTATAAACTCTCCAGTGCTGTAATATTTAAAAAATAGAAATCCAACAGCTATTAAGAATATGACAATTGGTATTATCATCAGCGTCTTGTAATTTTTATTGTAAAATACTTCTAGCTTCTCTTTATTCATGCAGCAAGCTAAAAAACAACGCTTTAAATACCTTTTCTTTATCATAGAATATTATGATTGAAGTGCTAAGATTATCACACAGGCCTTTTAGAGATAAAAGGATAACTACGCATTGTGCATTAGTTGCTAGAGCTTTTAATGCAGATTCAATAGTATACTCTGGCCAGAAAGACAGCAAGCTAGAATCTACCATAGTAAAGACAGCAACTAATTTTGGCGGAAAATTCTTGATTTCATATCAAAAAGATCCCATAAGCTATATCAAGAGCAAGAAAGCAGCTGGTTGTCATATCATTCATCTAACTGTATATGGCCTGCCTATCCAGGATAAGATAAGCAGCATAAGAAACAAAGACTGCCTGATTGTAATTGGCTCTGAAAAAGTTCCTCCAGAAGTTTATGATCTTGCAGACTTTAACATAGCTGTTACTTCCCAGCCTCATTCTGAAGTGGCTGCATTAGCTATCTTCCTGCATGAGTACCATCAAGGAAAGCAGTTAAAAAAACTGTTCTCAGGAGCTAAATCAGAAATAATTCCCCAAGAGAAAGGCAAGCTTGTTAACAGCAAATTATATAAATAATCCGGCCAATTCCTCTTTTGATTAAACTTGGCTTAGCTTTTGGTTAAGCTTTTCATAAAAGGTTAAAAGAGAGGTAACATGCAATTGTACAAACAATATGTGCTATTTGTTATTTTAGCATTTCTTCTATTCAATTCAATATCTGTTAGATCAATTGCACCTAATGAGCTCTCTTTATCTCTGCAGATGGAGCCAAGATACGGTACTTCTCAATTAATCACAGGCACATTGACAATAACAGCAGGAGAGATAAAATCAGATTCGTTAGTCAAAGTTTACATCAACAACAATAAGAGGGCAGAACTGGCTGTCCAAGACCTCCTTGACAAATCACTTATCCCATATACAGCCACCCAGCCAGTCTATCATACATCATCAGGGACTGTTTCATCCACAGCATCTAAGCTTATTGGTTTTAAGATTCCAAAAAACATAATCAGGGCTAGCATAAAATTCTCAGGCTCAGCACAAAACCTTAGCCTGGACATTGGCAACGACAGGCAATTGGATTGGCAATACTTCAATCCTAGCGATTATGTATTCTCTTCCCAGATATATCCTGAAGAAGCCTCATCTTCAACAAACGTTCCAAATGACAGGGCATTAATAAATCCAGAGTTCGAGAGATGCGAAGATATAGAGCTTGATTTTAATCCATTGCTTAACTCTAGTGTTGTCCAGGTGATAGTGCAGGCAGAGAAAACATCGCCAGGCAGCAATCTTAAGGCAAAGATAGAAGATTTTGGCAATTGTGATTTGCCAGAGCCGGATCCATTAAATAAACTGCAGGCTGTTGGATGCGAGATAAAATTGGCAGTCCCAGAATCCAGGACATACAGCATATGTGTTTATGCAGATGGCGGCTCTTCAAACAATGATTATTATCAAGTTCCTGTAACTACATTATCTAACTCCTTGCCATATTATTTCATAACAGCAAGAAAAGCAATCTTCACAACATCTTTCAACCAGACAGCCATATTCTCAGGCCAGAAATTTACAGATGCTGTAAACAATTACTTCAACACCTGCCAGCTAGACTCTGTAGGATATTGCCTAGTCCCTTTAAGAATAATCTCTCCTGATCAGTTATCTGCATCTGGATTGCAGCTTGTAGATGGACAAGGAATAGTCTATGGTTCATTGTATGACCTAGGATACACTTCTGGAGTGATCAGCTTATATGATACTGTTAAGCTGCCGATAGAGTCATTTGATATTACAGCTCCTTCGTCTACCCGCAGCCAGAATAAGCTTGATGTCAATCTTCTAGGGAAAACAGCTTCTGCATCTTTCGACACTCTGCCAGCACCAACAGCAAAGATAGCAGTATCAAAATCATCTCCTGCATTGTTAGAGCAGGTAACATTTGACGGCTCAAAATCTGTTGCAACCGGCAGCAGTAATATTGCTGTTTATGACTGGGACTTTGGAGACGAAACTACTTTAACAACAAGAGACGCATTCGCTGTCCATTCATTTACAACAACAGGCAAGCAAACAATAAAACTAGCAGTCACAGATGCATCAGGAGTTAAAAGCTCTCCGGCAAGCATATCAATAGATGTCTTGAATGCAGAGCAGTCTGTAGACACAATACTATCAAATACTCAGCAGATAATCAACAAGACTGATTCATATCTGGCAACAGCAAGCCAAAGCATTAAAGATGTTGCAGCAACGCTTAAACTTTACTCTTCCTTAGACTCTACCTCTACCACATTGACAGGAATAGACATTAAAGTAAGCAACATAAAATCCTCAGACCTATCTTCTGATCAGAGAGAAGAAGAGTTTAAGCTGATAATTGCCCAGATACAGGAGATACAAGACAAGCTTCCAGCTATCATCCAGGTTAAAGGTTCTCTAATATCTACGCAGAACATAGATTATTCCCAGATTATAGATCCAAGAACAATTGAACCAGGAGTTAATGATATAGAAAAGGCAAAGCTGTCAATCTACAATTTGCTTAACCAGCACACAATACAGATGGATGCAAAGCTTGTAAGAGTAAGATATGTCTCTGGAAGAGAAGATAATTTTGTTCTTGTAAAGAAGTCAATTGCATCAAAAAAACAATCTAGTTATCTGATAGAATACTCTCCAGTAGGATTCTCATCTTTAATAACTCAGGGAACGCAGTTAACCCCGCAGATAGCAAGATATCCAGCATCAACATCTGAAATAGTCTATACAACATCAGGCAACCTTCTAGATGCTAAGAATGCTGTTACATTGCCTGTTCCAGATCTAGCTAATCTTCCTGCAACCCAACTTCCAGAATGCGGAGATAGCATTTGTAGCTATATAGATGAGCTTAGCATAGACGAAGCAAATCCTAACGATGAGAATTATTACTGCCCGCAAGATTGCAGCAGAGCCAGAAACATAAACTGGTTTAGTGTTTTCTTCATTATACTAATAGCTGCAGGCGGAGTCTATTATATAAACTTCTATAAAGGACCATGGAACTTCAAAGATACGACTAATTTATTATCTGTTACATTATTCAAGAGAAGATTGTTTACCTCAAAGAAAGACCTATTAAACCTTGCTAATTTCGTAAAATCCTCGTTGTCAAAAGGATTTACAAGACAGCAGCTTACATCTGTGCTATTTAAGAAAGGATGGACAGAAGAGCAGATAAGGCAGGCATTTAAATCAGCAGGAAAATAATCTAGCCTACCATCATCTTTGGAGCTATCTTTTTTAATAACAAGTTTGGTATGACTATAGTAACTAATCCAACCAGAATTATCCATCCCCAGTCAAGTAAACCGATAGGCACGCTGTTGAAGACTTTTTCATTGATTACAGGAGTATATATCACTATTATTTGCAGCAATACAGATGCTACTACAGCAATTAACAGGGGTTTATTTGATAATATGCTTAGCTTATAATTTGACCTTATTATATACACCCTCATCATTTCAAATATGACTATGCTGGTGAATGCAACAGTCTGGGCCATTGCAATATTAGTGAGCCTATGCATATTGAACAAGTACAGTACTCCAATAGCCATGAATGTTCCGCTAAAAAGTATGTTAATAAGCATCTTCCTATCTATGATCTTCTCATCCTGAGACCTAGGTCTGTCTTTCATTATGTGCTTTTTAGCAGGATCTATACCAAGAGCTACAGCAGGCAGTCCATCAGTAACAAGATTCACCCAAAGCAATTGTATAGCAATTAAAGGCAATGGCCAATTAAGTAATATTGCAAAGAATATCACAAGCACCTCTGCTATATTGCATGACAGCAAGTATAATACGAATTTCTTTATGTTGTCATATATGCCTCTCCCTTCCTCTACAGCATTTACTATGGATGTAAAGTTATCATCTACTAGGACCATGTCGCTTGCTTCTCTTGCAACATCAGTTCCAGTCAACCCCATGCTTATGCCTATATCAGCATTCTTTATTGCAGGAGCGTCATTCACTCCATCCCCAGTCATCGCAACAACCAATCCCTGCTTCTTTAATGCCTGCAGTATCCTTACCTTATGCTCTGGGCTTACTCTTGCATAAATGCTTATATTATCAACCTCATAGTTAAGCATCTTGTCATCCATCTTGTCAAGCTCTTCCCCAGTTATTGCCTTTCCTTTAATTCCTATTTCATGCGCTATGGCCATGGCCGTAAGCTTATGGTCCCCAGTTATCATCACAACTCTTATTCCAGCTTCCTCGCATCTTTTTATTGCCTCTTTCACCTCAGCCCTAGGAGGATCTATCATCCCGGTTAATCCAGCAAACACTAGGTCATTAGTGCCATTTCCTTCTTTATACGCAACAGCCAGCACTCTTAATGCCCTGCTAGCCATATCATCATTTATCTTTACAATTTTCTCCCTCTCAGTTTTTGTCAAAAATCTAACTCTTCCCTCATAATTAATCCTGTTGCACATCCTCAGGATTACTTCGGGAGCTCCCTTGAAATAACTCATCTTCTTCCCACTTATGCTGTGCATTGTTGCCATGTACTTCTTGTTGCTGTCAAAAGGAATCTCTCCAGTCCTGGCAATCTCTCCTTTTATTCCAGCTTTCTCAGCAGCAACAAGCAAGGCAATCTCTGTAGGATCGCCGACAACGTTCCCATTTTGAATGCTGGCATTATTGCATAGTCTTCCAATATCCAATGCAAGTTTCAACAGCCTAGGATCTATCTGCTTGTTATCAAGATAGAATTCTCCCTTCAAATCATAACCTTCTCCTGTAATCTTCACTATCTTCTCATTGACATAAATCTCCTTTACAGTCATCTCATTATGTGTTAACGTCCCTGTTTTATCAGCGCATATGACAGAAGTGCTTCCTAAACTTTCAATAGCAGGCAGCTTTCTTATCAATGCATTTCTCTTAACCATCCTCTTTACTCCAAGAGCCAATGCGATTGTGACTACAGCAGGCAGTCCCTCTGGTATGGCTGCAACAGCCAGGCTGACAGCAAAGATAAACGTCTGCACTAGTGCTTGATAATCAAACTGTCCCTGCAGCAATTGGAAGAACGTTCCAGCCTCAACCAGCTCTCCAACAAACACTATGGCAGCAATTGCCAGTATGATGATTCCAAGCCATTTCCCAAAATTAGCAAGCTGCTTCTGCAATGGAGTTTCTTTTTCCTCGCTGGTCTCTATAAGATGTGCAATCTTGCCTATCTCAGTATTCATTCCAGTTGATACGACTACAGCAATCCCTCTTCCCCTGGAAACATTAGTTCCAGAGAAAACCATATTCTTTCTCTCAGACACCTGCGCCTTATCTATTGGGTTAACATGCTTGCTTACAGGAGTGCTTTCTCCAGTCAGGCTTCCCTCAACAGTCTGCAGGTTTATTACCTCTATCAATCTTGAATCAGCAGGAATCTTGCTTCCTTCTTCCAAGATTACTACGTCTCCGGGTACAAGCTCTCTAGCCTCCAGCTCAATCTTCTTTCCATCTCTGATAACTATGGTTTTTAATGCCTGTAACTTCTTCAAGGCATCAATAGACTTCTCAGCATTATATTCCTGGTATAATCCAAGAAATGCATTTAATATGACTATTGCAAATATTGCGCTTGCATCTATGTACTCTCCAAGAACTAATGAGATTAAAGTTGCAATAATCAATATTATTACTAAAGAATTTTTAAACTGGTTCAGGAATATTGCAAATGCGCTAGGCCCCTTAACTTCTTTTAGCGCGTTATAACCGTATCTTTCAAGCCTGGTCTTTGCTTCATTGCCAGCCAATCCATTCTTGCCTGTATTTAACTTGCTAAAGACCTCTTTTACATCCATCTGGTAAAATTCCATTGCTCTTACTATCCATAATGAATTATTTAAACATTTTGTTAGATGCTAATCTAACCTATCTTTTTAAGAGTTATAAAGAATATAAGGTCTTTTCCAGCCAATGGATGCTTTCC
>CAZTDM010000005.1:0-18190 GCA_964611795.1 Candidatus Woesearchaeota archaeon | reverse complement strand
AACTATGCTGCCTTTTCTAGTATGTTGAACTCCGGCTGGTTGTGTGTATGTTATATCAATATCATTTTTAAATCTTGAGTTTGTTGTTAGAAGTGGATCACATGGTAGTATAATTATCTCTTTCTCGCCATCTAACAATCCATTATTAGCAGATACTGCTGTACATCCAGGAATGTTAACTGTAAATAGATTTAAATTCTGTCCAAGACCATTCTGAACAACAAGACTAATTCCAACATTATTTGCAGTTACATCTGTACATGCAACACCCGGAAATAAAGTGCAGCTTTCTGGCAAGAATCTTGCTGGATTCAATACACCAAAGTATGCTAGAGCAGCTATGGTTATTAATACAGCTAAAATTGCCCAGCCATAGGTCATCAGGAACTCCATGGCAGCATGCCCTCTCTTTTTCATTAATATCTATAAGAATAACATGTTTAAATATCTTATTACTACATAAACATACTTCTGATGCAATTTTCTTAACCTATATATTTAATAATCAAAATGTATTTAAAGAAAATACTAATTGATAGTAATAAAATGAGACGATTTAATCATAGTAGTAAAAAGTTTGTCACATTCTTATTCATATATGTTTTAAGCATTGTTAATGCTCAGTCTGATGACTTTTCTTTAACATCTAATCAAGGCAGCAGCAGCATATGTCCAGGTACTACTACATTATTTATCACTGAAATAGTAAACACAGGAAGCTCAGATAGCGAGTATACAGTAAACACTGCTGGGTCTGCTAGCAAATGGGCATTAAGTGTTCCTACAGGATTCATATTAAGACCAGGAGAAAAGAAAAACGTTTACACATATGTTACTCCCAAGTCTAGCAGCCCTGCAGGAAGCTATACTGCTGATGTTTCTGTAAGCACAAGTAATGGATTAGTAAAAAGAGTAAGTTATACTGTCAATGTGAGAGATTGTTATGGTGTTACTGTTTCTGGGGAACAAGGCAAGCAGATCTGTCCATGTGAATTAACTAAATATGATTTTGTTGTAAAAAACAAAGGAGAGTTCCAGGAGACATATAGGTTAACAATAAGTGGTAGCGCTGCTGGTTATATTAAACTTAGCGAGAGTAGTGTGACTTTACAGCCTGGAGAAAGCAGGACTATATTTGCATATGTTCAGAATTTATGCAGTCTAGGAAGCGACGATTTTACAATAACTGCAACTGGCAGAGAGGTTGCATCTTATACATCAAGCGTAGAGGTTAACTCCTGTTTTGATTATAGCGTGACTAGCGATAAAGACTTTATTACAATGTGCGACCATACGACAGAGACTTTACCGATAAGCATAAGCAACAAGGGCAGTAAATCAAATGAGTACGCCTTAAGTATTGACGGACCGGCTTGGGCGAACCTAGAAAAAACAAGCTTAGTTCTAGGATCTGGGCAGAGTGCAGGTATAAAGCTTATTCTAAGTCCGGATTATAATGAAGTGGGCAACTTTAACGTCAATTTTAAGGCTGTATCTCAACTTGGAGAGGTAGAAGCTGTTAAGCCAATAAATGTCAATGTGAAGGAATGCAATAGGGTTGCGGTGGAATTAAAGGAAGAAAGTGACAGGATATGCACAGAGCTAGTTAAAAGCTACCAAGTTATGGTAAAAAACACAGGAGAGGTAAAGAATGATTACAAGATCAGCATGCAGGGACCTGGATGGGCCAGCTTAGATAAGCAGCTTGTTAGCTTAAATGGGGGAGAAGAAGCTAGCCTGAACTTAAATCTTAAGCCTGAGAAGAATGATATCGGGAAGAGAAATATTTTAATTAAGGCAGAAACCTTAGACCAGGCAATAACAAGCCAGGATGAAATCCAGATAGAGGTAGTATCGAGTGAGAGCTGCTTTAAACCAGAACTTAGCCTGGAAAATGATAGACTAGATATAGAAGCTGAGAGCAGTGCAACTATTCCCATTACAATTAAGAACTCGGGAGTTGAAGAAGCTAGCTATGAACTAAGTGTTAGCGGAGACGCAGCAAGCTTTTCTCAATTAAATCCTAGCTCACTAAAATTAAACTCCGGAGAGAGCGAGACTGTCTATCTTTATGTTGCACCAACAGAAGATGTTAAGGAAGGACTGCATAAGGCAACCATAACTGCTAAATTAGAAAACAGCGCTGTGCTTGACAGCCAGACACTAGATATAAATGTGAAACAGAGTTCTTTAGAAAAGACCTCTGAGAAACAAGATTCGGAAGCATTGACAGAAACTTCTATAGAAAGCGAAGTAGAAGAATTTAGCAATCAAACAAATCAAACTGGATTAGAAAGCGTTACAGGCATGGCAACTGGTGGATTTGGCAAACTTATAGTTGATTATAAATATTATATCATATCTGCCTTTGTTATACTAGTCATTATAATCTTGTTGCTAAGATTTAGAGAGAAAAAACTGTCTATAGAGCAGTGGGAAAAAGAAGTAGAGAATGATAATAACTATGGACAGCAGAACAATGCAAGCAATATGAAGTTGTTTGGCTGGATAGCTGCCGGCGTAATTTTGGCAGTGTTCATAGTTCTTGGATGGATGTATGCAGGCTTTGTAAGGACTTATGTTTATTATATCATAACCGGGATTGTTTTGCTTATTGTTGCATTATTCATCTTAAAATATAAAGATTCTATATTCAACTTCTTTGAGGAAGACAAGCCTTTTGAAAAAAGCCTTGAGGGAAAAGAAAGCGTTGACGGAAAGAAAAGCATTGGGGGGAAAGAAAAAGGTGCTGAGGGAAAAGGAAAAACCCTTGAAGCTAAATCTATGGAGACTAAGACTGTAAGCACTGAACATCAATTGCAAGTAAAACAAGAAACTATTCAAGCCAAGGTAGAACCTAAAGTAGCGCAGCATATTATAGCTGAAAAACCTGCTGAGAAAACAAAGGCTGAGTACAAGAAGGCAGAGAGATCAACAACTAAGAAAGAAAGTAAACCTGCTGAAAAGACTCCTGAGAAAGAAAAGAAGAGTGATGAAGAGTTGTATTATTAATTTTTATACTATAGCGTTATGACTTTAAGAAACTTTTCCTATTTTATCAAGATTATTGTATCATGGCTACTAAGCGTTTTGTATAAATGCTATCCTATCACACTTAGGCTTATATCGTCTATTAATGTAATATAGGCAGGATTACCAGCATTTTGGAAGAAAAAATACAATAATATTTTTGCTGCGCCTGTTGGATGCGGGTGAGCCGCATCACCAAAGGTTTCACATAGGCTTGTCCAGCTTGTTGTTGGAGTTCCAATTGTTAATGGTGGTACCCAGCCATCCGGTAGTTGATTACCGATAGCATCATAATATCCAATATGGAGAGATACTGGATTATTAGATGGATCAGATAGTGATTTATAGTATAAACAAACCCGATACTTTTTGTTTGCATCTATTAGTACTGGAATATCATTATAATAGTAATTATAAGCATTTCCACCTGCTGGAGGCTGATTTCTTAGGGCATATCTTCCTGTGTGAGTATCTGATGTAGTTCTGGTAAATGACACTCCAGAGCATGTGCCTGGAGTTGTGGCGCAAAATACAGGATCATCGAAGTAACCATACCAGTAATCTATAGGTACAGAGTTTGGCTCTGAGTAGGTTGGGTCTTCTATTTCAAACCCACCGTTTTTAATTAAACCACTTTCTACTCTTTCTGATAGAGCACCTTTTCTGGTGTGTATTAGGCCGCCTTGTTTATAGTAGATATCAATATCAGGCTTAAATCTACTTTTATCTGGTAGAATGTTGTTACATATCATTACTATTGTCTCTTTTTCGCCATCTGAAAGGCCATTTTCTAATGTTGATTGTGCACAACCTGGGACATTTATTGAAAAGTCTTCAAAATTCCGGCCAATGCCATTCTCTAGGGTTAATCTTATCTCTACGTTTGTAACCTCTATATCTGTGCAGGCTACTCCAGGAAAAATTATGCAGATTGCTGGAGCAAATGAGCTGATGTATATTACACCAAAATAAGCTAGAGCAGCTATGGTAATTACTACTGCTAGTATCGCCCAGCCATATGTCATCAAGAACTCCATGGCTGCCTGCCCTCTCTTTTTCATTGCAATTAATATATAATAGGAATATAAGAACTTTATTGTGGCAATCTCAGATATTTAAATCTTTAGGTTGACTATTTTAGAACAGCATAAAGAGCACAAAGAAAGAGCAGAAGTAAAAAGTTAACAGAAGAGAAGGATTGATTAAGAATTTAAACAACTACAGATAGGCCTTTGAGCTTTGCCTTATTTACATTGTAGTCTGCTAGAACATTACAAGCTCTAGAAAGATCTGCATCTTCTGTTCCTGCAACCAACAGCACATAATACCCGTTGTTGTTAAACAAGCGTAGTATAGCTTCTCCCTGCTTATACTGCCAGCCTTCCGGGACTAAATTTGTGTATAACTGATTAGATCTGCCTATCGCAATTATATTCTGATTATATTCTGATAAATCAGCACCCTTGATTATATCTGGAACTGTGACTGGCTGTGTTTTTGAAATTGACTGGCCATTAATCTTTATGTTTGCTCTTACCTGATTATCTGGAATCCTCAGCTCAATGTCTTCATCATCTACACCATTCTTAATGTCTGAAATTATTATGCCATACCTGCTTCTCTGATCAAGTTCATAACTGCTTATATCTTTTTCATCCTTGCCATACAGCAACTTGCTTATGCCATTAAGATTGGATTTTGTTCTTATGATTATATTGTCATTTGTAATTCCTGTGCCTGATGGAGCAAATACTATGTCTAGGCTGGATAGATCTCCTTTAGATGAGATCTTAATATCATCTCCTGATGTCTTGCCAAAAGACACAGAGGCAAACTGCAGCACAGAATTTGTTGCAGAATATGTTCCTGTCCATTTTACCTGGCCTGAGTCTTCATACAGAACATCTACAGTATTTGAGCTGTTAGGCCTCAGGTAAATAATAGATGCTTTCTTGCTGCCTGTCTTATCTGTAAGAAAACCAGAGGTTTTAATCTCTAATCCATTTGAATGTCCTGACATTATCTGTATGACATCTTGCGATGATAAATGAGGGAATGCATTACTAACATCTATACTTTGTTTTGAGACTCTATAGTTTGAATATAGTTCTGTATTTAATGAATCGAAACAAATACTGATGAACTTATTAGGAAGATCTATACAACTCTTTACAGAATCCTTTCCTGCCAGGTCAAAATCATTCCTTATTCCTATAGTTGGACCTCCAGATGAATAGATGTCTCCTGCTTGTTTTGATAATAGACTATTAATATCCCAGGCAAAACATTCAGAGCTGCAATCACCAAATACCTGCCCATCTTTATAGCTGTCTGCTATTCCTTTTCCAATCACTAATGAAGCTGTGCTGTCAGCATCACTGAACAAAATATCTTTTACAACTATCTGTATGCCTTCTACAGTAGCTGTCTCTCCATTCTTTATTACCTCTTTCTTACCATTTACAGAAACAATAACAGAATCTTGGCCAACATTATCAAGAACAATAGTCTTTCCAGAGACAGACACCTGATCAGCAATCTTCATCAAGTTCTCTGTGCCAATATACCCTGTAAATTCAGAGTCTGAACCAACTTTAGTAATTGTCAAATCACTTCCCAGGAAGTTTATTATTAAAGGAGAATCTTCACTTATCTGGCTAAGATCTACTGTACTGTCAAATACATAGTGATAGCTTATGCTTGACCTCTTAGCATTAAGATAGATTGATGATTGATAGTCTTTATTTTTAGTAAGGCTGGACTCTATTGAGGGAGAAGATGCATCTAGGGAAGATGATCCAATAATACCTAGATCCAGCTCATCATGCACCTTTACAGAGTCTGAAGCTATGCTTACTGTTGAATCTTGAAGGCTAGACAGATCTCTGCTTCTTATGACTGATTTTAAATGGTTATTAGATATTCCATCGCCTACAGGCACCAGATCCTGCTCAGGATTCACTGAAGAAATCTCTTTCATTCCTGATAAGATTGAGAGGGCGCAGTTGTATTCTTCTTGATTAATGCTTTCTGATGTTGTAAAAATGAAATTGTAATTATCTGACTTTAAGAAAGGCCTGGGGTAATCTTTGAGAGTAATATCTGAAGATACTGACTTGCCAGATGGAGCATTAAGCATATAGCCTATGATTGATAGGAAAGACAAAGTAAACAATAACTCTATACTAATCAATAATCTGTCTCTTTTTTTCATGAGATTATTCTATATAGATTACTATAAAAACTTTGTTGATTAAACCTTCTTAACCTCTACATCGTCTATCCAATAGTTTAGGGCATCCTCAAAACCAAAGTAAATGCTCTTAAGTCCTGAGCTGGGGAGTCCTGTGCTGGTAGTGCAAGTCCAAGTATATTGAGCCCAGCCTGTATTTACATCCAGATTTGTTGATGAGCCACATGTCGCTGATTGTGACATTGGGGCGTCTGCTGCGTCCCTTAATACGGCACGAAGAGTAGGGGAGATAGAGGAAGAGGCCTTTGCCCAAAATGATATTACATATGTTCCTGCTGGTAGTGTAAATGCAAAACTCTCTGCTACTGTGACTTGATCTCCGCCAGCACTGTTAATAATAACTTTGAATGAATTAGAGCCAGAGTGAGAAGTAGTTGAGTCTAGAGAGCCTGTACCTGCTGAGGGTGGGGCAGCATTAAAACTCCAATAAGATGGATTTGGTCCAGTGAAATATTCAAATCCCCCATTTGTGACGTAGCCATCTTCTACTACTGTTGAAATGCTGCCTCTTCTAGTGTGGCTTACAGATGTGGCTGTATATGTTACATCAATGTCTTTCTTTAATTTAGAATTTGTTACAAAACCAGGACTGCAAGTTAATATGATTATAGTTTCTTTTTCTCCGTCCAATAATCCATTATCTGCTGGAGCTGAACTTGGGCATCCAGGAATGCTAATTGTAAATGGGTTTAGGTTTTGTCCAAGGCCATTGCGAACAGTTAGGGTTACAGCGGCATTGTTTGCACTTGAATCAATGCATGCTATTCCAGGAAATAGAGTACAGCTTTCTGGCAGGAATCTTGCTGGATTTAAAACTCCAAAATAAGCTAGAGCAGCTATAGTAATTAGTACTGCTAGTATTGCCCAGCCATAGGTCATCAGGAACTCCATGGCTGCCTGCCCTCTTTTTTCCATTGCAACTAATATATAACAGGGATATAAAAACTTTGTTATAAACTTTTAAAAAAAGTTTAATCAAAATATGCAAAACTACAATTATATTTTCAAACTAATAACCTTAGAAACTCCTTCTTGCTGCATTGAAACTCCGTAAATGTGCTCTGCTTCTGTAATAACAGCATCATTATGACTTATTACTATATACTGAGCTCCTTGCGAATACTTAGCTATCAATTTTGAAAGCATTTGCGAGTTTGTTTTGTCTAAAGATGCATCCACTTCATCCAGGAAGTAGAATGACGCTGGCTGATGCTCTTGGATAGCAAAAATGAATGCTAGTGCAGCAAGAGTCTTCTCTCCTCCAGATAGGCTGCGGATATCCAGCTTTTTATTTCCAGTTAGCTTGACTGTAATTTCAAGTCCAGCAGACAATGGATCTTCAGAGTTTTCCAGCTCTAAATATGCCTGGCCCTTCTTTGAAAGATTGCTGAATATGTTTGTGAAGTTCTTCTCTATCTCTTTGAATGTAGACATGAATATGTCTTTTTTCTTTTCTTCTACTTCATACATCATCTTCAGGACATCTTCTTTCTCTATCTTAAGCTTCTCAGCCTTCTCCATAAGCTTTGAATGCTCTTTTTGCAGATCATCATATACCTCTATGGCACGCATATTTACGGTGCCAAGGCTTTGCATGAGTTTCTCGAATTTCTTAGTCTCGTCTTTCAGCTCTTCTATAGAAACTCCCTTCCTGATCTTTCCATCCTGATATTGCTCGAACTCTTTTGCCAGGCCTTCAAGCTCTGCAACCAGCTTGGCCCTGTCTAAGGAGATATCATTGATCTTATGCTCTATTTCCTTTATCTTTGCATCTTCTCTTGATATAGAAGCTTCTTTTACCTGTATCTCTTCTGTCAGCTTATTCCTGAGGGTTGATAACTGACGGAAATCTGAGTAGAATTGCTTTTCTTTTGCTTCTTTTTCCTTCAATAACTGTTTTTGATTCTTTAACCTGGATACAGTCTCTTCCAGCTCTTTTGAAAAGTCAACAAGCTCTTTTTCATGCTGATTAATAATCTGCCTTATCTTTTCTTTCTCAGCTAGGTATATAGAGGATGATTGCGTGTCTAGGTTCTTTGCCTCAGATTCATTCTTGATCAGCTCCTCTGTCATAGACTGCCTTTCTGATTCTAGCTTGTCCAAATTTGAAGATACATTTGCATCTTTAGATACAGATAGCTTTTCTTTCAATTTCTGCTTTTTAACCTTGAAATCTTCAAGCTCTTTATTATATTTTAGAAGATCTTTGTCTATATTCTTTAAATTATCATTAATCTTAGATATCTCATCTAGCAGGGTAGACCTTTCTTTTTCTAAATTGTCTATATTTTCTACGTTTGACGAGCGCTCAATCTTTATTATACTGCCTTCTATTTCGTATTTTTTCTGTTTCACAGAAATCATATTATTTTCTAGGTCTATCTTCTTCTGTTCTAACAAATCTATTATTGATTTTAGATGATCAGTTTCCTTCTCCTGGTTAGAGATGTTTAATTCTGTGTCTTTTTCCTTAAATGAAGGGAGATGCTTTCTATAGCCTCCGTGCATCGCTCCGGATGGCTCTAGCAAGTCACCTTCTATAGTTACCATCCTTGCCCTTCCAATGCCTATCTTTCTTGCAGATTCTATATTATCTACTACGATAGTTGAGCCGAAAACATAGGAAAATACATCTTGGAACTTCTTGTCAAACGAAACCAGGTCTATTGCCAATCCATGAGTATTCTTGGAAAGCTCTTTCATCCCTGGCTGATCTGCTCTTTGCTTAATCTTATTTATAGGCAGGAATGTTGCAATGCCAAGCTTCTCCTCTTTCAACAACTGAATGCACTTTGCTGCTGTCAAATCATCTTGGGTAACTATGCTGTTCACTCTCTGGCCTGCTGCTACTTCTAATGCCAGGGCATATTTGCTCTCTACTTTTCCAAGCTGGGAGACTGTCCCATATATCTTAGGATCTTTTAATGATAAAATCTTTTTTATTGCTGCGTTAGCTGCATTTCTCTCTATGGCAGTTATATTTCTTCCTCTTAATTTTGCAAGCTCATCATTTAATGTTAGCAATCTTGATCTGGCCTTGTTTAACTGTGATTGTGTAATGCTGTCATCATTTGACACTTTGCTTAGCTCTAGTGTTGCTTTCTTGAACTCCTGCCTTAGCTTAGCTAGCGCAGGGTTATTTTCAAGCTCTTTTGATTTTGATATGCTTTCTTCTAATAAATGCAGCTTGTATGACAGGTTGCTCTTGCTTGAAAGCAATGTCTGCTTGTTTGACTGGAGGTTTGAGAATGACAGGCTTGAGGCTTCAAGCTCTTTCTCTATAGAATCAAGCTTTTCATTAAATTCCTTAATGTTTGAAATTCCATGCTTCTCTTTATACTCATCAATGTCTTTCTGAAGTTTATTCTTGCTGAGCAATAATGACTTGTTTCTTGACTCTAATTCTTTCTTTCTTTTATCTAGCAAAGACAGCTTGCCATCAAGATCTTTTACGTCATTGGCTAATTGCAATTTTCTTGACTTTATCTTTTCTAATTCTGATTGCAACTGCTCTGCCCTAGAAGCTGATTTTACTATGCCTGTCTTAAGATCTGTAATCTCCTTGTTTAAGTTAAGCTGTTCTACTTCTCCTTTTTCTTCGAGTTCGCTGTTTATTGCCTTTATCTCTTCTTTTTTATTGGCTATTAAATCCTTTACCTCTTTTATGTTAGAGCTTACCTTGTCTATTGATGATTTATGGTCAGCTATCCTGGCTTCTATTGCCTGTTTCTTTTCTTCTCTCTCGTTTATATGATGATTTAGGATAGTTGCTTTGTTGTTCTTTACATTAACTTCTAGCTCTTTGTATTGCTTTGCCTGGTCATAATCTCGTTTAATCTCGCGCAGATGTGCTTCTCTTTCTGTCAGTATTATTGTTGCTTCATTTAATTTAGAATCTACTTTTTCAAGTTCTAGCAATGCTTTTTGTTTCTTGTCTTCATATACAGAAATTCCAGCTATTTCTTCTATAATCTGCCTTCTTTCTTCTGTCTTCATGTCTATTAAATGTGCTATGTCTCCTTGTAGGATAATGTTATGGCCGTCTGGGTCTATCTTTGCAACAGCTAGTAAATCCAGCACTTGCTGTCTTGTCCTTGTCTCATCATTGATTTTGTAGATAGAATTGCCATTCTGCCTGACAATTCTTGTGATTTCTATGCTATTTGATTTTATCGGAAATATGTTTTTAGAATTGTCAAACTCTATAGAAACAGATGCTTCTTTCGCTGGATTACCTTGCTTGCCGCCATTATAAATTAAGTTTGCTGATTTCTCTGCACGCATGCTTTTAGCTGAGGATTTGCCTAGAACGAAGCAGAGCGCATCCATAATATTACTGTTATGCACAATAATGTTATTTGCTATAAAATTATGATCGCCTTCTACACATAAATCGTATACCCATTCTTCTTTGCTTACTATTTCTTCAATATCTGTTATTTCATCCCATAAAATATCTGACTCTGCTAAAGTAATAAGCTGATTTAGGCTTTCGGATTTAATATGTTGTTTTAAAAATAAAAGATTTATCAATTGATTTAATCCATTTCTACTTGGCAAGCAGATGTTGTAAGCATAGGCGTCTAATTTTGGGTAATCCTTCTTAAGATTCTTAATCTTAAGTCTTAGCTCTTTAGCTACTTGCTTGACTAAATGATTGGCTTCAATAAGGTCAATGTTTGGGTTGCTTTTCACTCCTAGAATAGATTCTAATTTTCTTTTTTTATCTGGGTGTGTAAACTTAACTAGATTATTAAACTTTATGAAGTTGTTCACACCATAGGTTGTAATTATTTTATAAACACCAGAGAAACATGAATTTGTAGCTATTTTAATTCTCCATTTTGAATTAAATGTAATTCCTAGTCTTGTTAATATTGTTTCGATGGCATAACCAAGTTTATGGCTTTTGGTTACAATTTCAATGCAGCTATTACTAACATATCCATCTCCGCTGTATAAGCCATTAATTAGCTCTGCTAGCTCTGTATTTGTGCTATGAGAGAGAAATAAGTTTGTAATATCTTTGTCTTTGGTTCCTGTAAAAGGCATTCCAAATTTATTTAATATTATTCTAATTGGTTGAGAGTAAAACAAAACATCGTAGCAGTTGGCTTTGTATTCATTAACTGTAGGACTATCCCCGAATATTTTTTTTACAATATTACAATAGTCTTCAACTATTTCATCACATCCATTTGTTAATCTTATTTGTTGTGAGTGGATTGGGGTTTGACCTTCAGCTAATAGATAACCGAGGAATCTTGCAAAATCTTCGGAATTTTCCCAGAGCATTTTATAAATCTTATTTCCTGCTCTTGATTTTATCTTTGTGATTAGTTGAATTATCCTATTGTCTTTTAAGTTTATATTTCTTAGGATTTTGACCAGATGTGCAAAATTTATGGCTTGCCTATCTAAAAAACCCTTAAGTACAACATATTCAACACCAGCTTTAGCAGCAAACTCTTTCCAGGTTGTTGATTTGTGGTTTTTAAGAATTTTGATTATTGATTCATTATACGGGACATAAATATTATCTTCAGGTTTTATTAAATCTAATAGCTCAAAGAAGTATTTTGTTTTTGGCTTAATGTCAATAAATCTAGGAACTGCAATCCTTGTTCCTGTTTTAAGATATTCTGCTTTAATCGCTGTTACTTTTCCATCTTTTAATATAAATAATGGATGATAAGCAGTAGAAGTAATGTTTCTTCCAGATCTTGTAGTAAGGCTAATTAACTTATTTGGTGATTTTCTTTTTACATATGCCAGTATTTTCTTTTTACCTATCTTTAAATTATTTAAATTAAGATAGGCTACTTCTGTATTATCTCCTTTAATAATAAAACCATCGTTTATTTCTTTAGTAATGTTGGTTTTAAGCTTTTCTTCAACTAGACTGCCTATTTGTACTAAACTACCATCTGCTAGCTGAACTAATGTACTACCAACTGCGCATTTTCCAGATCCATTCGGGCCAAGAACTACGTTAAACGCATTGGCAAATTGCAGTTCTGTCGGCTTGGCAAAAGATTTAAAGTTTTTTAGCTTAAGCTTAGTAATGAACGTCATCTTTAACAGATTGTTTAACAGATTGTTTATATATCTTACTGTTTATTTATTTAAAAATCTGTAATGAGAAATCTGAATTATTTATTCCAGTTCTATAACTATCTTATTTCCAACTTTGGTTATTGAAATTTCTGTGCTCTCATCTAATTTAAGTTGCTTTTCAATATCGCTAGGCATCCTTAATATAAGTCCGCCACCGCTTTTAGATAGATGCCTGTAAAGCTTTAAAGGTTCTGGCCATACGCCAAGCTTTCTAGCTGCATTAATCGCTCGTTGTGTTTCTTCTTGATATGGAAATTCTTCATTACAGTTACTACATCTTTCTCCCTTTAATATGAACACATAACCATCTAGTTCGAGGATTATGTCTTCAACTTTTAGCATTTCTCCGTTTTCACACACTAAACATTTTTTCATTTTCCTTCAGCTCCAGTTATGATAAATATCTCTTTATATTCATCATCTTTTATGAATATCAGTTTTACACTCTTCCCTTTTGACCTAGTATAAGATTCGTATTTGTTTTTTCTAACCTTATCTATTTTGTACGCATTTTCTATCAAATTTATTAGTGAGTAGATGTCATAATTCCATTTCCTCATCCACGTGGAAATAAAATGTTTGCTTGGTCTTATTTTATAATTGGTAATATCCATAACTATTCCACTACATTTTATGATGTTTTTGTTATATATAAAGTTTTCTATATATCATAAATATTTATAGAAAAGAAAAAGTTGACTAGGAATTATCTTCTATTCTGATAAGATCCATCTGATGTTCTATTGAACCTATTTCTGTTACCAAATCTTCTTGGTTGATTATCTCTATTGAATCTATTCCTATTGTCAAATCTTCCAGACTGGCTGTCTCTTCTTCCGGACATGAAAGGTATTCTCTGGAAATCTTCTTTTTCTGCTCTCTGCACCTTGATAGGAAATCTTCCTTCAATTGCACGCATAGAATCAAAGTCTGATTGGGCAAGCAATGTTATTGCTTTTCCAGATTCTCCTGCTCTTGCTGTTCTTCCAACCCTATGGACATAGTCTTCAGGATTTCTTGGAAGATTATAGTTAAAGATATGAGTTACATTCTTTATGTCTAATCCACGAGCTGCCAGCTCTGTTGCAACAAGAATTACTGTCTTTCCCTTATGGAAACTGTCTAAGACTTGAAGTCTGCGATTCTGAGTCATCCCACCATGGATAACCTGAGCATTGACCTTCTGCATCCTTAGATTTCTAGATACTGCATCTGCCATCCTTCTGGTTGAGCAGAAAACAATACCTAGTGTAGGGTTTTCCTTATTTATCAGATGTACAAGCAAAGAAAATTTCTCATTTTCTTCTATCTGGTAATAAATCTGGTTTAAATAAGACCTCTCAATCTGTTGAATATTGCCTATAGTTTCTGGATTCTTCATATACCTTTTTTGCAGCCTGATTATCTCGCTGCCTAAAGTAGCTCCGAACAGCATAATCTGCCTGTTGCCGGGAGTAACCTGAATAATCCTTTCTACATCTTCTATAAAGCCCATGCTAACCATCCTGTCTGCCTCATCTAAGACCAGATGCTTAATATTGCGTAGGTTAATGCTGTTTCTCTGGATATGATCGCAAAGCCTTCCTGGCGTTCCTATTACAATATCAGCATGTTTTAATGCTGTATACTGAGGATTAATTGAGACTCCACCGTATATGGCAGTCACATTTTGTCTTGTATACTTGCCAAACTTGAATATCTCGTTTTTTATCTGCTCTGCCAGCTCGCGAGTAGGAACTACAACCAATGCTTTTATACCCTGCTCATTACCTAGGTTATTGAGTATTGGGGCCATGAAAGCAAGAGTCTTGCCTGAGCCTGTCTTTGATATACCAACTACGTCTATACCCTGTGTTATCCTTGGGATTATCTTCTCTTGGATAGCTGTTGGTCTGACTATATTATGGTCTCTTAGACCCTGTACTATTTCTGGCTTAATGCCTAGATTTTCAAATGTCATATTATTATCTCCTTTGTATAAGAAATGAGAATTAGACGTTTTTACTGCCTTAAAACCATTTCTTTGTCTATTTATTACTTATATTCTATGGTATATAAATATATGCTTTTTAGGTTCAGATAGTACTCGCAACACCTTAATCGTAAATATTCTTTCTATGCCCTAGTTTTAATACAAGTATTATTAACTTTTTATTATCTATATCTAATATGACTCTGTAATCTCCTATCCTTATGCTATATCCTGGATCGTCTACAAGTTTTTTTATATGGGCTTCAGGCCTTATCCTTAACCTTTCTAGAGTCTTAGTTATCCTATCTTGTAAATGTCTTTCTAACTTGCTTAATTGCTTTTTAGCAATATCTGTGAGAATTATCTCGTACATTTATAGCCCTAGGTCTTTTTTAACTTGAGCTAATGTATGTGTTTTTCCTTCTTTTACCTGCTCTCTTGCTATTTCTAAATCTCTTTTAGTTTCTTGAGATAACTCCATAGTATCCTCTAGCAAATCCCAGATTACATTTTCATAACTTTCTTTATCATTTATCTTTCTCATTTTCAACTCTTCTTGCAGTTTCTTGCTTATTTGTATTGTTGTTTCCATAGCAATTATATAACTGGCTATAGTATATAAACCTATTGGTTTTGTCTTTCTAGTTCGTATAAAAGCTGACTTTCGAGGCTTTCTGACTCTTTATTTGCATTGTACTTAGCTAATGGTGTTGCTATAGATCTTGAGAAACTTCTTATCAAATCTTCTGGAGATAGCTTATAGTTAACTGCTTTTTCCGCCAGATATTCAAGTGTTTCTGGGGCAGTATACCCACCATTGAACTCTTTAAAATGCAGAGATAAATTTCCAGTATGATCTTTTGAAATGTAAAATCTTACTATTTCGTCACTGCTTACAAATCTTTCACAAAATTCTACATTATTATCATTGAAGAGAAAAGGATATTCTTTTGCTTTTTCCAAGATGCATTTTAATGTCTTGATGTGTTTTTTTAAATCAACTATATCTTGATCTAGAGACATGTGTTTAGAAAAATTATAACTGTTTTTAATAATTGTTGTTGTGTAATATTATGTTTTTAGAACTATTTAGATTATTTATATACCTTGGTCTTATAATTTTTGTGATAACTTAAGATTACCAGGTAAAAGTATATTAATATAATTAAGAGTTCTTCAATAACCATATGTGGATAATCTTTAAAAGATGATATGTCAAATAAATTTTCTATGACATTTAATGTTGCCCAAAATATTGTCAATATATAACCGAAATGCATATCTTTTTCTATAAGTAATATTATTAAGCTAATTATAATAATGTCTAAGATATAAAACAAAAAATACAGCTTAAGTTTAATTCCGAAAAAATAGTTATCAAAAAATATATTCTCAAAAAATTGATCTATGTTAAATACCGACCCAATTAACAAAGCGGACGATGTAATTATCAACCCATATAAGATAGACACTATTTTATCTTTATTGTTTTTTATTAGTAATTCTTTTAACATAAACAAGATTCATAATTCCTATTAATATACCTATTGGGAAGAAAAATGGATTGAAAACAAGAGTATAAAATAATGAAATACCTTTTCTTTTGTCCAAATCAAGTTCTTTAAAAATCCATCTAAGAAATAGTCTTATTAGAAGGAATGTAGATATAGAGGTTATAATTCCGGTTATGATTATTCTTATTAAATTTACAGAACTATAAAATAAAAGATTATATACTGGTGATATGACAGCACCACTTAGTCCAAAATTGGCTATAAATCCTATAACTATAATAAAGAAAGAGATGATTATTTGAATACCGAGAGTATACAATAGTTTAGCTTTTCTTATTCCATATATAGATAATATGGCAAATAAGTAGATAATGCCTAGAACAGAAGTAATAGAAAATATTCTATTGTTTAAAGATTTTATATTGTTTGGAATTGCATAAATATAGGATGCTCTATCCACATAAGAGTAGCAATCTTCTAGAAATCTTTCAACTATCGTTTTCCCTTCGTAACTTCCAATTAATCTGAGGTTAGAAAACTCTTTAAAGTTTTCATTTATTTCAGTGCATACTGACTTATCTTTATTTTCAGCTGCTCTTCTATTTATATTATATAATACATCTCCATATTCTCTCTTGATTACAATGTCATAACCATCAAAATTCCGAACCCTATCCACTTCTAATTGATCTCTTGTACATATTCTCTCAGCTTGAATTTTGTCTGCTCCAGCAGCCAGATAGCACTCAAACCCATATGCCTTGTAAGTTACCTCTATTCCATATGGAGAAGATGGTTCATAGTGTGCTGACACAACAGGTATTAGAAATATAATAATAGAAATAAGAAGTATAAATAATGCGATTTTTATCTGTTTCATATTATAATTTAAAATAGCAAGGTATATATATATATTATGTTATCTAGAATTTAATAAAAAGGTGAAAAATTTGAAAAAAGTTATTGGTTGGAATAATCAAAAAGTAACTTTGCTTGTTATTGCTGTTGTTATTGGTGGATTTCTTATTGGTACTGTAACAGGACAGGCTACAAGAAAACTTATAGACGATCCTACTGGGCCAGGTACTACAACAACAACTTTGCCATATTGCTCTAGTGCTCCAGCAACTCAGACTTTTTTAGTGAGAGATGGAGATTTTTTAGGTAGTGCCGGTATTTTTCCAAAAGGAGACGATAATTGTCTTAATAATGATCCATATGATCCTGATTGTTGGAAATGGAAAATTGGCGAGTTATATGCTGGTGGGATAAGTGGAACAGTGGGTAATATAAACTATGGAGAGACGCTTCATCAAGGTATTACTATCCAAATAACTAATGATTTTACTATTGATGATGATAAAGACAATCCACCAACAATAGGAGATTGTGTATCTATTCCGAATACTGTTCCAACTGACTATTTTAGAATATGTCTTGATAGACTAAATGTTGTTGATGATATTGATTATAATGGTTATCTCGTGACATTTGATAATTCTATTGATTTAAGCTTGGGGGGAACTCCTAGTCAGACATCTGAACCAGGTATAAATATATTAGCAAGTGAGGGATTAGATAATGGACTTGTTGTTACAGCAAATAACTTCACTGATTTTGGGCCAATATTAACAAATAGTCTTTCAAGAATAACTACTGATAGGATTATTTTACATAAAAATGATACAACTTCTGCTTATGTTGATGTGTTTTATGAAGATATAGATAATAGAATTAAATGGGCTGGTTCTATCATACCAACTGCTTCAAATAAAGTAGATAACCTTTATCAAAAATTTGCTGAGATAAATTACAGAAATACTACTGGCAATAATATGCAAATTGCAATTGATAAATCAGGAGGGATAGGTTTAGTCTTTGATGCCCAAGGGGAAGAAGGAAGTGCAAGTAGAAATTCTATCGATGATTTAAGACTAAGACTTGGAAATACCACAACTGCATTCAATGGATTTGGCAATATTCCTGAAAGAGTCGAACCTTATGAATTGGTGTGGGGTTGGAATAAGGGTAATAGGTCTATAAGCACCCAACTACTCAATCTACCAAATAGGGGAGATTATAGAACTATTTATGGTATGATTATTATTAACCCAAATGCAACTCTACAATTTGATATTTTACATTTGGAAATACCTGCAAATCAGGTGAAGGTTATTACTAAGATTGAATCATGTGTAAATTCTATTTGTGGCGGAGTAACTGATGAAATACCATTAAACACTTCAATTTCAGAGGTTGGTTTTATTGATAGCCAGCTTGCAGATAATAATGGTTTGCTGGCAT
>CAZTDM010000004.1:0-18940 GCA_964611795.1 Candidatus Woesearchaeota archaeon | reverse complement strand
AAATACAAATTATATGCACCAAAACCTCTCTGATACACTCTCTTTTGATCTATTATCTATCAGTATACTCTATTTCATCGCTGATCTAGCAAAAAATATGCTCTCACTTTTTGCAATTAGACGACCAAATTCATTAAAATTATCTAATTACGTCAATAAATCTATTCACAATTCTAAATCTGATCTTAAAATTGTTAGTAAAAGACAAAAAAGCGTTAGTAACGTTAGTAACGGGTAAGTAACGCGTTAGTTACTGTTCAATAAACTGTCGACGAACGTTCTACGAACGTTCGGAGGATGTTCGTCGAACAGTCTATAGACGTCTACGAACGTTCACTTACGTGTCGGTTACGTGTTACTTACGCGTCACTTACGTGTTAACTGACGTCACTTACGTGTTACTTACGCGTCACTAAACAATCGAAATGTTTAATAATAAGCTTATCTTTTAGATAAACATGTGGCCATTCAGTAAAAAGAGCAATAATGCAGAAGAGCTAAAAAAATCAGTTGAACTTTCATTTTCAAACGTAAAAAAAGATTATGAAGATCACCATATGAAGATAAACTTAATATTAGAAAGGCTAGAAAAATTAGAAAGAAATCATGTGAATATGTCAAGAGCATTTGGTGATGAATTAAAATCTCCAAATGAAACATTAAGTATTTTTGATTCTTTAACTGATAAGCAAAAAGCATTTCTTCAAGTTCTCGCGGCTCTAAATTCTGAATCACCAAATAAATGGATATTATTAAGAACATTTGCTCAAGAGCTTTATCCTAATAAACAATATAATGAAGTAAGATCTTTTATATCTCAATACCTTGCTCATTTAGAAGAGCTTGGTTTTGCAAAAAGGAAAAAATCAGGTAAATTTGCATATATCATGACTACATCATTAAACCCTTATGTAAGAGAGATAGCTAGTCTTAAAGAAAAACCAAAGAAACAAGATAAAAAATCTAAGCAAAGCTAAAAACTTTTAATCATCGATATAATCGGTTTTAAAGCAATATAGCAGAATAGAAAGATATTTAAGCCAATTTCAACGTTAATAATAAAATGACTGAAACTATAACAATACCAAAAGAAGAATACAGACTTTTAGTTAAATGTAGACATATTGTCGAATCTGAATTTGAAGGAAAGTTCTCCAAGAAGTTCATAAAAGCCATTAAAGAGAGTGAAAAAGCATATAAAAAAGGTGAGTTTGTAACAGTAAAGAGTTCTCAAGAAAGAAGAAAACTTTTCGATTCTCTATAGCCAAATGGTCTATACAGAAAGATTAACAAAGCCGTTTCTTAAAGATGTTAAAGCTATTAAAAAAGATAAATTGCTTTTAGATAGATTAGACAAGAAAATAGATGAAATATTGCAAAATCCAGAGCATTATCCAGTTAAGAAATATGAATTAAAAGGCAAAAGAAGTGCACACATAGGATCTTTTGTGATTGTTTTTGAGATAATTGGTAATGATGTTGTCTTTTTAAAATTTAGGCACCACGATTATGTATATGAATAAAAAATCTAAGCAATGATTAAAAGTTTTAGTTCTGTAAAAATAGAAACATTTATATACTATAGTATATCACTATATAACATGATGATATATGGTAAAAATACAAATAGAACTTTCAGAATTGGAGGATAAGACTGTAGAGGTCTATAAATTAGTGAATAATCTAAAAACTAAAGAAGAAGCAATCAAAAAAATAATTAGATACTTTAAAGTTAAAATAGTACCCGAAAATTTGGACAAAAAAGAGGAATTCTATAAGAAAGCACTAAACTTTTCGGAGGATAAAACATGAACTATCTAACAATACTAGAATGGGGCATTCCTGCAGTTTTACTGCTTATAATAGTAAGATATACTTATAAGACATATAACGAATTAACATATCATGGAATAAAGGTAGAGAAGATTGTTGGAAATCTTGATGCTGTCCTGAAGAAAAGATATGACTTAATTCCTGCTTTAGTAGAAGTTGTTAAAGGTTATGCAAAACATGAAAGTTCAGTATTTATTGAAGTTTCAAAGCTAAGAGGGCAATGGAATGCAAGTAAAAATGTTAATGATAGGATAAGAACTGCTAATCAGATAGAATCAGCATTATCAAAGATATTATCAATAAAAGAGAATTATCCACATTTAAAAGCAGATAGAATTTTCCAAAATATCCAAAAGAGCATATATCATACTGAAAGGGAAATACTAAACGAAAGGAAATATTATAATGAAGTAGTTAGGAGATATAATTTAAGATTAAGATTGTTCCCAAGAAATTTGATCGCTAAGATATTTGGGTTCCAAGAAAAACCATTCTTTTCACATGAAGGATAGGATTAAAACTTTAATTACCAAGAACCATAACGCTTTTTATCTCTTCTATGTGTTCTATAATGCTCGTCTTGATCTCTAAACACCCAAAGATTTCCTCTTCTATTATCTTCTTTATCTCTATTTATATGGTGGACAACTTCGCCAGATCTTAATGGCCTGCCTAGTTTTCTTTCTGCAACGTGTCTATGAACTGGTTTATCACTATCTGAAAATCTTTTATAACCATTTTCATCTACATATGTTAGCTTTCTCTTTCTGAAAAACATATTCTTAATAAGACTTTAAATTATTTAAGCTTTTCTACCTATATTCTCATCAAAAAGCTAGCTCTAAACACTAGATCGATAAAATCTAAGGGATCATGATCTTTATCTTATGTCTTATAATATCTCTAGTCTCCCGTATAGCTAAATATTTTTCAGTATCTATCTTTTGTTTTATTCTTTTTTCTGTAGTTTGGCTTACTTTGTCATAAAAATCTTTGAGTATTTCCTCATCATGGCCAGCACTCCCAAGAATTGCATTTCCTTCTGAAAATTCTTTAAAAGCAGAAATTGTATATGCACACCCTGCAGAACCATATGTAACCTTAAGAACTTCCATTATGGTTTCTTTATTCCAGGTAGAATATCCACGATAACCTTCTTCATAGGTTAATTCACCATCCCTCTTTCTTCGGTTTATCTTTGACCAAAAATTTACAGTTTGTTCTCCCAATTTGATTAATTCTTCTAAAGACAAATCTTTTGGAGTTCCTGTCATTTTGTAACTATCTTCTAAAGATAAATAGTTTTATAAATCTTTCTTCAGCCTAATCTTCATCAAAATACCCACGTCTAAACATAAAAATAAGCCATAAAACACCAAATGTTCGGCTAATACTCATTATACGAACATAGTTTATAGAATAAAACGAACATTTTGAAGTAATTAAACTGGATTGATAAGGAGATAAACAATCATCAATATTTCTATTGCAAAAATGATTACTCCATAAAGAATTAATATTTTACCTTTCTTAATTGCCTTTTTACCTTTTAAGGTGAACTGGTATTCAGTTCTATCAAAAACAGAATCAGCTTGACCAATGCCAGAAGCCAATGTAAGTGCTAAAAACATTCTCTTTTTTCTAATCGCTATCAAACCCTTTAATATATAATAGGATGGAATGAATATAAGTATACCAATTTTAAAGTCCAATAACACTAAAGCAAGAAACAAGACTATTATAAAAACAGCATGTAATCTATCTCGCATATCTTTTTTCATCTGGAATAGAATATGATTGCTAAATAATAAACTTTTCTATGACAGTTTAAACCTATTCCACTTCCATTCATGCATGCAAGCCTCTAAATTAGGCTTAGTGGCTTTCTCCATACAATCAGCAAGATCATTACATCTAACTTCATTACCGTTTAGCCAGTCCCTTACAGGGTCATAGAAGTACTCTATTTCCCCTTTCTTATTTTTTAGTTCATAGAAGTCTATCCCACTATATGTGCTGTACACAACCATCTCATCCTTACCATCGCAATCAAGATCATAATTTCTTCTTTGAAATCTAGTTTCTCTTGCTACTCTTCCATCTTTTTTATAGTAGAATATCTGGTCTTCAATCCTCTCTTTGCAAACATATTTAGAAGGAAGCACATTTGCAATTGGTGAATAAACTAATAGGCCTAATGTTGCTGCGGCTCCGAGAGCCAGGAATCTCTTCATTATATAGTAAAAATACAAACTTGTTTAAATAGATTATTAAAGTTATTGTGACAGCTTACCAATCGCAACTAAGATTGTTAAAAATAAACTTATGTAGGTGCCTAGGTAGAACCATAAGGGCACCTTAATTTTTAATTCTTTATTTCTTTTAGCTAAAAAAGATAAATATCCGACAAGTACAGAAGTAATTAATTGTATTGTGATGGATAAAAATATTAGCGGAATGTATTGTTCAGAAAACTTACGATAGCCATATAATGTATAGAGTGCATAAAGTAAAGCAGTTAAAGAAATAGATAATATTACAAATAGAATTGTAGCCATATAGTTTTTATTCACAACATAAGTTAATAACAGAGGTAAATAAATCTTTCGAATTAAAACTTTTAATCTCCGCTTAAAACTTTTAGTAACTATAACTTTTAATCTCCGCTAGAATATTTTATTCTAATCAAACTGGCTTAATAAGAAAATAAATAATTAATAAAAATTCCAAAGTAAAAATGATTATTCCGTAAATGGTTAACATCATGCCTTTTTTGATTGCTTTTTCTCCCTTTAATGTTATTTGATATTCGCCCCTCTCTTGTGCTATACTTCTGCTAAATAATTCACGAATATAGGGTATATCAAAACTAAGGAAAATCTTTTTAGTCTTAATAGCTATAATACCTCTCATTATCAGATATGTCGGTATAAAAACTAGCATACCAATTTTAAAGTCTAAGAATGCTAATATTAAAAAGAGCATAATGATAAAAACAGCATGCCATCTCTCTATCATCTCTTTTTTCATAAAGAAAACAAATAGTTGTTAATTAATAAGCTTTTCTTTAGAAAGCTTTTAAGCAAAACCTAAAACATTTATCTGATTACTTCTACATTCTCCATATCTTGAAATGCCCTATCACCTGTTAAAAAGAATCTCTTGCTTTCTAATGCATAAATATATCCAAAACAATCGATATAAGAAAACTTGGTCTTTTTATGCCCATATCTAAAAATCATTGCTTTAATGATCATCTCAATAGGCAATTCAACAGCTATTCTTGAAAAATTATTAATAAAAAATCTAGCAGTACTCTCGTCATACTTTCTTAATAAAAAATAAAATAACTCAGCTAAATTATCTTTTAAGGTAACTAAATCACTCTCTAAATATTTTTGATATTTTGGATTACCTTCCGCAATCTCTATTAATGCATAAGTATCTAGAAAATATTTCATCCTAACCAAACCTGCTTTCTAGTTCTTTATCAACCTCTTTTAACATCTTCTCAGTAGACTTGCCAGATTTGGCCTTAACCTTCTTAAGCTTTCCAAATATCTCTTTTAAGGAATTTGATTTTTTCCTTACAAAAACCTCAACCTCATCATTTATAGAAAGCTTCTCTTCTTTTAGTGCTTCTTTAGGTATAACTACTCCAACTGAGTTTCCCCAAGCTCTTAATTTAGTTTCCGATTTTATCATAGCTAATTATACATATAATTAGTATATAAACATTTCTATAACTAAAACCTTTAAGCAAAGATTAAAAGATTTAAATTTATTATATTTTAGTATTTATGCCCAAATACAATCTTTTCAAGATATAGCTCTTTTTTATTAATATCATAAGAATAAATGATTCTATGTTTTCCAATCCATAAACGGCAGCTATCCTTTAAACCATAGTGTAAATGTTTATATCTTGTTGGATCCTCAGCTACCTCATCAACCTTTTTCTTAATCCTATTCTGGAATTGTTTGTCCAGTTTATTAAAATCTTTGTAGAATTCCTTGGTAGGAAGAATCTTATAACTCATTCCAATCAACAAAATCTCTTTTCTTAATCTGTTCTTTAGCTTTCTTATATGAATCCATAAATTCTTTATTCGCCATTAATTCTAAAGATTCGATTATAGAGTCAAACTCTTCTTTAACCTTAATAAGGTCAATGATCGCTTCCTTGTTAACTGTTATAGTTTCTGCCATTTTTATCTATAAATCTAGATATATCTATATATATAAATCTAATGCTTATCCAGACATTTGTAGGTTATAAGGCTTTAAAGCCCAAGCAAAACCAAGCCAATTACAGTTAAAACAGCTCCAGCGCCCTTAATTAAGGTAAAATCAGACCTGAAAATGAAATATGATGCAACGGTTACAAGTAATATCTGTGCACTGTTTACAGCAAGAGCATATCCGGGGTTTGGAGCAAGCTTAATAGCTTGGGTCAAAATAACATTTGAAACTATTGAGAACAAAGCAGCAGCTGCTAATATTGATAAAGATGCTTTTGTAACCTCTAATGACTCACCTATAGATAACAGATAAGCCAAACTAATTAGGGTTCCAATTCCAAAAACATAAAAAACAAGTATCTCGCTTTTCACTCCAACATTCAAAGCTTTTTTAAAAAGCAGATTCATAAAAGTGAATCCAACCATTGCTACCATTGCAAGCAAAAACCAATTCATTTTCATTTCCGTCTGTTTATTCTTTCTTCAAGGTTACTTTTATATATTAATAATATGCTATTTTGTCTAGCAATATATTCCCCTATATCTAGTATTGTTTTTTCAGGAAACGGCCATTGTTCTTTAATATGGTCCTTATATGCTATATAAGCAAAAGTGCTAAGTGAGCCTTTACCCAATAATCCATAAAAAATTAAGTCTTCCATAAGATTTGATATGCTAAAAGGTATAAAAATCTATCTAAATAGTATCCAAAGGACTTCTAACTTTCTTCAATTGTTCCTTGCTTACTTGTGTATAGAAGCTTGTCGTCTGCAGGTTGCTATGCGCCAATAACATCTGTATTTTTCTTATGTCTACCCCATCTTCCAATAAATGTGTTGCAAAAGCATGCCTTAACAGATGGCAATAAACCTTTTTCTTTATCCCTGCTCTTTGTGCTGTTCTTTTAACTGCTCTTTGTATAGCTCTAGTCCCAATACTGCCATTAATTCCTGGGAAAAGATACTCTGAATTATGATTTTTAAGATATTCTATCAGATCATCTACAGCTCTCTCAGCTAAAATAAAAAACCTATCTTTCCCACCCTTACCCAGCTTTAATAACCCAGTTTTATCTTCTAAATTTAAATCATTAACTTTTAAGTTTGCACATTCGCTAACTCTTAGCCCAGAAGAATACATAATCTCAATCAGTAATTTATTTTTTAAGTTTCTAGCATTTTCAATCAGTAATTTTACTTCTTCTTTGCTTAGCACATCAGGCAGTCTTCTCTGTTTTTTTGGCGTTTTTATATCCTTAACAATGTTCTTTTTTAACACCTCATCATAAAAAAATCTTAAACTGCTCCTTGCCAATGCAACGCTTCCGACATCATTTTTTTTATTAAGCATGAATCCAAGGAATTTCTTAATATCCTCTTTACTGATATCGTTTACATCTTTTTTAATAAACTCAATAAACTTTTCATTAAAGAAGCAGTACATTCTAATTGTCCTATCACTCTTTCCCTGCAACTTTAACTCTGTTGATATCTTCTCAACAATCTCTTTTTTATCCATATTAAATTATACGAACATTGGGGAATATAAATCTTGCTATGAACTTTAGAAACTCTCTATTCCACTACATAAACCTTTATATAAATAGCTTAATCATCAACTATAAATTGACTGCAGTCAATAAAAAAGAGGATTCTTACTTTTCGTGATAATACATCCAAATCAAATAGGCTCCAACAGCAGCTAACATCACAGGTAAAATCTTTCCTATTATAAAATCAAAACCTATCATCAATCCAACACCCAGTAAGATAATCCCTGTTATTAAATAAGAGTTGTTCCTAGTTTTATTCATTTTTTCTTGTAGTAATCATACAGCAGCCATCCGCCAACAGCAGCTAACACTAAAGATAATAATTGTTTAAATCCTAATAAGCCAAGCACTCCAAGAACGATTAATATCCAGCCCCAAATCATTTTTGCATTGCTTTTTTTCTTTGCCATTTTATCATCCTCTTTTTCTTTTTTGATTTTCTTTTTGATGAAACTATTCTCTTCTTTTTGCGAACTTTTTTCTAAAAAGCTCTAGTATTGCCTCAGCAAACTAGGTATTGCTGAACCTATCGCACATGGTACAGTTAAAACAATTACTATTTTTAAACTTTCGTAAGTACTTCCTGCGAGTAAATTAAGTCCGAAAAGATAAACTAAAATAAAAGAAACAAATAAAGACACAAAATAATATGAAAAAAGTCTTTTGGTTAAGAACTGTCCAAAACGCCTTGTATTCTTATGTTTTACTCTACTATATCCTATGAAATAAATTTGCGATACTAGGATTGTTAGTGTAACCAATATAGTTAGCATAACTCTACCAGTACCCATTGCTTCTACAGTTCTTATCAATGCTCCTTTGAATATGAATGTTATGCCTATGAGCAATGAGCCGAAGAAAGCATCAATTAAGTCTCTACTTCCAAAGTGATCTGGAACTCTCTCAATAAGCCTTAGCCTAAGAATCTCAATATCAGTCTTGATCTTTTTGATCTCTTTTTCTTCTTTTGACAAAAAATTATTTCCCACCATCTTTTTATCTCTAATCGCAACATTAATATATAAACTCTTCTACTTATTTTATATGTCAAATAAAGCTCGCTATCTTACACTGCTTAAATTCTGCAAAAATTGCAATGCAAACATACCATATAACTCTGCAGCATTTAGGCCAAGCAAAGCAACACGCTGTCCAAGTTGTGGCTCGCAGGATAGAACTAAATTTAAAAGGTCAAAATATTGATGGGACTATTTCATCTTGACTCTTTAGCTTTTTATCTCTAATATGCCTATTTATCGAAAAACCTAGAATGCCAACCAACCCAGATAGTGCCATAATTCCCATTCCAAGAAATACATACGAAGGATCTTTTATAGGATCATGAAGAAAATCTTCTAATTTGGTTGCTTCGTAAAGACTGCTGCCTATACTTATAGCTGATCCAAGCGTTGTACCGCCAAGCATATATCTACCAATTTTAAGAGTTCTATCAAATTCTATTTTGCAAATTTCCTCTTTTAATTTTTCTCTATAATCAGATATAGTAATCACCTAACTACAATCTCATTAAAGTCATAGAATATCTTTGCAACCTCTTCTCTGCATCTCACCAATTCTTTCTCCCCATCTTTTGTCAATGAGTATCTCTTATAGAAGCTGTTTCCATTGATTTCTATTATCAGGCTCTTATTCTTAAGCTCTTTCAACACAGGATAGATCGTTCCTGGATTAGGCTTAATACCTTTTCTTTTTTCAAGCTCAACTGCAATCTCACTACCACTTAACTCTTTTTTATTTAACGTCCACAGAATGAAGAAACTCAAATAACCCCGCATATCGCAACCATTAACCATCTTACAATTGTTATCTATCAAAGAATTTTATAAACCTTTCTATAATTCAAAATATATATTGTACTTCCAATAAGTATATAAATCTTGGACACCCAATATCAATAAGAAATTGGGGTTTAATTATTACAAATTTCATGATCTCTTAAAAGGAGATAACAATCTGTCTGGGGGGTTTTCTCACCTCTTTTTCTCCCCAGACTCATACTTAATCAAAATTAATAAATACCCTATATCTTGTTCTTTATTTATGAAGTTTTCAAATGAAGAAATTTTCGACATTGTCAAGGCATGGCTAGCAATATCCATAGCATTTGCCATTCTTCTCGGCAAGAATGACATCTTCTCACCTTCCTTTTTTATTAACCTGTTAGTCTCTGCAATAACAGTCGGTCTTGGCTTCCTTTTGCATGAGCTGGCTCACAAGAAACTAGCACAGAAATATGGCTGTTTTGCAGAGTTTCGTGCATTTAACCTAATGCTTGTAGTAGCAATCCTCTTTTCATTCGTTGGTTTTATATTTGCAGCTCCAGGAGCTGTGTTTATCTCAGGCCATGTCACAACCAGCAGAAATGGAAAGATATCACTTGCAGGCCCACTGGTGAATGTATCACTTGCAATAATCTTCTTGCTTCTCATGCAGCTAGATCTTGGTTCTTTTTTCAATCTTGTCACAAATTATGGTGCAGATATTAATGCTTGGCTGGCTCTATTCAACCTGATTCCTATTCTTGGATTAGATGGCACTAAAGTTCTAGCATGGAATAAGCCAATATACTTTACAGCTGTTGCTGCCTCAGCAATCCTTGTATTTGCATTTTGAATTTTTCAATAGTTTTGATTAAACTTTTCAAAAAAGTTTATTATAGAAAACTAGATAAATCCCTAGAAATTCTATCAGTATATGGGCTTTAAAATAAAAACAATAGCATTAGCACTTGCAATAGTCATCTTGTTAAATCTTTTTGTTTATACAGGCATAAGAACCTTTTATAAAGCCCCTGATAAAACTAAATACTGTGGAGATATATATTCAAGAGGTCCAATCTATACAGAACAAGACTGCGTAGCTGCCGGTGGGCAATGGATTATTAATACACCACAACCTACAGAATTTGGGGGCAAACCTGTTCAGACAGGATATTGCGGTGAAAAAGCAACATGCTACGATTTATATAACGAGACATTAAAGCCATATGAAAGGAACGTATTCATTATTTACATAGTACTTGGATTAGCATCTTTACTGCTCGGATTTGTGCTTAAAGTAGATGCAGTCTCAGCAGGATTTAACTTTGGCGCAGTCTTACTGCTAGTAACTGGGACAATAAGATACTGGAGAGAGATGCATGATTATCTAAGATTTATTATAGTCGGAATTGCTCTAGCATTAGTAATCTGGTTTGGTTACAAAAAGTTACAAAAGTAGGTGTAGTTATGGATGACAAGATTAGAAATACTATCCTCATAATTGTTTCAGTAGTTGTTCTTTTCTTAGTACTCTCAATCAATCCAAATAGAGGAGCGCAACTTCAAGGAAATCTTGTAGTACAACAACCATTAGCATTGCAGCAAGAGATAATAACAGAAGGTATATTCTTATCTTCAGACACAGGGATATTAAAAAGCAAAGTAGATCTGACTAACTGGAAATCTGTAGAAGTAGCCGCAGCAATAGCTCAAAATAATATAAGGCTTGACCCCAAGCCATATAATTACAGGTATAAAGATGACTGTACTTTCTATTCTCAGTATGGAGATCTATTTGGAAAAGATCCATTTTGCAGCCTAGTTTTTCCAGCCCAGGGCCCGCAAGGTGAAGAGTGGAATGACGGCCATCTAAGAATCCAGCATCTTGATTATGACATAAAAGAACCTGCAGAACAAAAGTATAAAGAGTATGTGGAAGATGTATTAAAAGAAACGCAACTAGATGCAAGCCTCACCTGTTTTACTCAAAAAGAATGCAATAACATCAATGTAATTGTCTGCACAAAAGACAACCATAATTATTTCAGCTGGTTTGAAGGACACATATTGATGACTTCAGTAGATGATGCCAGGCGTAATTTGAATTCCTTTACTAGATTTTACTGTAGCTCAGAATTAAAGCCGTTAACAGGGGGGATAGTATCCTCTTTACCAAGCAGCACTTACATTATAGATAGCATAGCAGAATTTATCAAAAAATTATCCTAAATAATTTAGCTCTTTGCTTTCTTTCTCAGAAACAGCCTCCTTGCTATTTTGCATTATGCCCTTAATCTTTTCTTCAAACTGCTCAGCAGCTTTTATTAATGGCTTGTAATCTATATCAAGATCAAGGTATTTATCTAATGCTTCTATGATCTTAGCGGCAGCCCTACTGTCCGGCAGGTTATTTTGAACCTCTACAAATATGCAAGATAATGGCAATTCTTCTGCCTTCAGCATCAAGGCTCCAGTAACGCCCATTACAATTCCCTCTTTCAAAGGCTTTAATCCAATCTTCTCGAACGCACTTCCCTTTTTAGCAGTTGTATAATAAAATGTGTTTAGATTTCCACCTTGTTCAGAAGCATTAACTCCCTCTATGCTGATTATCTCCTTAACCTTTAACTCTTTAGCAAGCTCAACCAGCACCTCAGATATTTTCCACTCTAATCCATTTACACTGCTTAACGCATGTAATATTACTATATTCTCTTTCTCAGCATAATATATCTCTAAAGGCTGAATTACCTTTGAATCATGAATTGCAACCAATGGCAATAATTTATCGCTCCAGATTTTGCCTATCGACTTAGCTTTTAAGTGTTCTATTAAAAATTCTGTTGCTATTGTGCCAACAAGACCAAATCCTGGAAATCCCTCTATCACCACAGGGCTTTTCGGCTTAACACTAAGTTCCATCTGCATTATCTAAGTGAAACATCTATTTCTTTATATAACTTTTGATTTAGCATCTTGCCAAAAATCTAATTTGTTAAAAGCAAAGGTTTTTAAACTACTTACTAGCACTAAAAGCCTAAAATTAAGGAGGCAAGTATCATGGAAGAAGACGAAGATACATTGGAAGAAGACGACGATTCGGACAATAATGATGATAGTGATGATGATCTAGATGATTTTGATGATGATGACGATGAGCCAGAGGATGATGATTCTGATTCTGGCTAATCCTTCTTAACCTTTATTTTACCAACTTTTATATATTTTTCTTACCTATACAGCATTATGAAGAAGCTATTTTCTACAAAAGATGCATTAATGCTGTTAGTCATATTCATAACATTATCTATAATTATTTATATTATATTAAAGATGGCTAAACTTATAAATAATGATGTCTACAAATCTATAGTATACGCAATCTTATTTACAATAATAATAGCTATAGTTGTTGTAAGACTTAAACTAGATAAAACCAGTCTGGCAGATAGCAAGAATCTTCTGCGTTATAGCATGCTATGCAAGAAATGTGGCTGGGAGTGGATGTCGCATTCAACAAGCAAAGCATTTATGCCTTCACAATGCCCAAAATGTGGCAATACAAAAAAACATATGATAGAAATCATAGGCTGGCGTAAGTTTGATATAGCATCAAAAAAAGACAAGGATCTTAGACATTTCTTTCAATAATAACAATCTTTTTAAAGAGCTTTTCTTTAGGAAAGAAAACCTCGGAAAAGAAAAAGGCTTACTTGGTTAAGCTTCTTTCTTAAAGAAGGTTAAGGGCTCGTAGCTCAGGCTGGTAGAGCACTCGTATATCAAGAGTGTATTACTCTTGAATATGGTGAAACTCTTAATCGAGTGGTCGCGGGTTCAAATCCCGTCGGGCCCATTGAGCTTTTCTTTAGAAAAATCGTTTCCCGAGCGTAACCTTTATATACCTGTAAATCTATGTATATCTTGGTGATTTAGATTAATATTTATTATAGTTCACATGCTTTAGAAAAGATGGATGCTTACGGTATTATGAGAGATGAGGTTGACAAAGTAATAAGCCTTGGTATGAAGTGGAAAGAAGAAAATAGTGATAAATGGCATGCAAAAATGGCAGGCATAGAATGCGTGTTTATAAAAGAAGAAGATTCATTGTTTGTAATAACTGTATATCTTAGTGGAGGAAAGAAATGAAATGCGTGATGTGTAATGGACAATTGCAAGAGAAGATAACGGAGTATAGTGAGTTTGATATATCTTTTGGAAAATTTAAAACAATGGTATGTTCTAAATGTGGGGAAACATTTTTTGACAGTAAAACAGCAGATGTTATACAGAAAAGGTCAAAAGAATTGGGTTTATTTGGCCTGTCCTCTAAAAAAACAAAAGTTGCTTTAGTAGGGAACAGTTTAGCAATAAGAATACCAAAAGAAATTGCAGAATTCACTAATTTAAAGAAAGAAGAAGAAGTTAGAGTAATTCCAAAGAGCAAAAGAGAAATAACTCTTGAAGTCTTATAGGTTTTAACATTAGCACAAATCCCGTCGGGCCCATATAACCCTTTTGCAAGCAAAAGCGTTAACGGAAAAGGAAATAGTAGTCAAAATGAATAGATATACTTTAATGAATAAAGATAATTTTCGAGTGCACGACAAGAGAAGATTAAAATTTAGTTCTCCAGAAGGTTTGAAAGAAAAGCTTATCGAATATCCATTAACTAGAGACTTTATAGATAGTATAGCTAATCAAGGATTTAAAATTTGTTATAGAAATGATGATTTTGGTAGCTTAGGCGTAGTAAATTATGGAATAAAAGAAATATGGATAAATGCACATAAGAGGCCTACTGAAATAGATTTAACTTTAGTACATGAGCTTATCCATTTAGCAGTTTCATTTTCGCCTATAATTTATGAATCTATAGAATATGAAAAGATAATTGATAAAATAGCTGAAGTTTATACAAAAGACAAAGACTTTATGGATTACATAAAGAAAACTATAAAAATACAAACGTCTTAATATATATTAATGGATATTCGAGAAGAATTAAAGTACCAGATTGAATATCTCAGGCGAGAATCAGAAACGACTGCAGTTCTAGTTGAAGGCAACAGAGACAGGCTCGCATTAGAATATTTTAGAGTCAAGAATGTAGTTACTATTTCTAAGCCATTATACGAGATTGTAGAGGAGATTAGCAGTGAATATAAAAAATGCATCCTGCTTCTAGATTTAGATAAAGCAGGCAACAAGTTATACAAGAGATTAAAGGACGATTTGCAGAAATACGGTGTAAAGATAGATTCAAAGTTCAGATCATTTTTATTTAAAAAAACTGGATTAAAAGAGATAGAAGGATTGACAAGCTTCTTCAAACATGTTGCAGTAAGAGATTACACAAAAGTTAAAGCATAAATATTTAAATCAAATTAACATTTTCTACAAGGCTAAAAAAGAGGAGGTATCGGAACCTGGGTTCTGATTATGAAAAGGATTACTGACATTAAAAAACTAGAACTAATTGCTAACCAGATCAGGCAAGACTTAATCAAAAGCCTAGTTGCAGCAGGCTCAGGTCACTCAGCCGGACCATTAGGAATGGCAGATGTATTTACAGCTCTATACTTTAATGTTCTTAATCATAATCCAAAAAATCCAGACTGGCCAGACAGAGACAGACTAGTTCTTTCAAATGGGCACATCTGTCCTGTTCTATACGCAACTATGGCCAATGCCGGATATTTTCCAAGAAAAGAGCTATTGACATTAAGAAAGTTCAAGTCAAAATTGCAAGGTCACCCACATAGAAAATTCTTGAAGGGGTTAGAAACAAGCTCTGGCCCATTAGGCTCAGGCTTATCGCAAGCATCAGGAATGGCGTATGGATTATTAATGGATAAGAAAAAGCAAAGAGTTTTCTGCTTGATGAGCGACGGAGAGTTAGATGCAGGCAACACTTGGGAAGCTATTCTTTTTGCTGGTAAATATAAACTCCATAATCTTACTGCCATAATTGACAGGAATAATATCCAGATAGATGGTTATACAGAATATATCATGCCACTAGAACCATTAAGAGAAAAGTTCGAGTCATTTAACTGGCATGTAATAGAAGTAGACGGCCATAACATCAGGCATATTATAGATGCATGTGAAGAAGCACATGCAGTATATGAGAAGCCAACAGTCATAATAGCCCATACAATTCCCGGAAAAGGAGTTGATTTTATGGAATTTGATTATGAATGGCATGGAAAGCCTCCAAAGCCAGAAGAAGCAGAAGTTGCTCTTAGAGAACTTAGAACATTAAGAGGAAAAATAAAGAGCGAACATGAATAAACCCAAAATTAATGATAAAAGTTATCTTGTAGAAAATCTTTTTGATCGTAATAAAATCCAGCAAGTTCCAACCAGAAATGGCTACGGAGAAGGATTAGTAATTGCTGGAGATGAAGATAAGAATGTAGTTGCCTTATGTGCAGACTTAGTTGAATCAACAAGAATGCTTGCATTCAAGCAAAAATATCCCGATAGATATATAGAGATTGGTGTAGCTGAGCAAAATCTGGCTACAATAGCATCTGGCTTAGCTGCTGTTGGTAAGATTCCATTTATCTCTAGCTATGGCATGTTTTCTCCTGGAAGAAATTGGGAGCAGATTCGCACTACTATTTGCTATAACGAGCAAAATGTAAAAATCATGGGTGCTCATACAGGCATCTCAGTTGGCCCAGATGGTGGAACTCATCAAGCAGTAGAAGACATGGCTATAATGAGGGTTATCCCAAATATGGTTGTTCTTGCTCCTTGCGATACAATCGAGGCAAAAAAAGCTACCATAGCAGCTGCAAAAATAAACAAGCCAGTTTACATCCGTTTTGGAAGAGAAAAAACTCCAGTCTTTACAACAGAAAAAACTCCATTTAATATAGGCGAGGCAGAAACCTTTATTTTTGGTGATGATGTTACTATAATTGCTTGTGGCACTCTAGTATACGAGGCAATATATGCAGCACACCTGTTAGACAAGCAAGGAATATCTGCAGAATTAATAAACTCTCCATCTGTCAAGCCATTAGATGAAAAAACAATTCTAGCATCAGCTAAGAAAACAGGATGTGTAGTTACAGTAGAAGAACATCAGGCAGCATCTGGGTTGGGAGGGGCAGTTTCAGAATTCTTGTCTGAAAACTATCATGTACCTATAAAAAGAATAGGAGTTAGAGATAGGTTTGGAGAATCTGGACAACCTGAAGAATTATTAAAAGAATTCAAGCTTACTTATAATGATATAGCTAAAGCAGCAAAAGAGTCAATGAAAATGAGGGGTAGAAAATGGCTAAACCTAAAGTTCTAGTTACTAGAAAAATTCCGGAAGCTGGATTAAGCTTGTTGAGAAAAAAGTGCCAGGTTAGCATTAACCCACATGATCGTCCATTGAATAGAAAAGAACTACTAAATATGGTTAAAGGTAAAGATGCTATTCTCTGCTTGTTAAATGATAAAATAGACCAGGAAGTTATAAATGCAAATCCAAATCTTAAGATAATAGCAAATTACGCTGTTGGCTACGACAATATAGACCTGAAAGCTACAGGAAACATCCCTGTTACAAATACACCAGATGTTTTGACTGATGCTGTTGCAGACTTAGCTCTAGCATTAATGCTTTCAGCTAGCAGGAGGATTGTTGAATCAGATAAGTTTTTGCGAACAGGCAAATATAAGGGGTGGAAACCATTTCTACTCCTAGGTCCATCTTTTGCACACAAAACAATAGGGATCCTTGGTCTAGGCAGGATTGGCAAGGCAGTAGCAAAAAGAGCTCGTGGGTTTGATATGAGGGTAGTTTATTATGATGCATTTAGAGATGCTAATTTTGAGATAGAAACCAAAACAGAGTTTGTCACACTGGACGAGCTTCTTAGAACATCGGATTATATCTCAATACATGTTCCATTGCTGCCAACAACCAAACATCTGATTAGCACAAGGCAATTCAACATTATGAAGAGAACTGCTGTTTTAGTTAACACCTCTCGTGGTCCAGTTATAGATGAGAAAGCATTAGTCCAAGCATTAAAACAGAAAAAAATATTTGCAGCAGGCATGGATGTCTTCGAGAATGAGCCCCTGTTAACTCCTGGACTGGCAAAGCTAGACAATGTTGTTATAGTTCCGCATATAGGGTCAGCAACAGTAGAAGCAAGAGATGCAATGGCAGAACTAGCAGCTAAAAATATATTGGCTGTATTAGACGGTAAACCACCATTAACGCCTGTAAAAAAGCCTACATAGATTCTATCTTAGCTATCTTTTTCAATCTTCTTTTATGCCTTCCACCTTCAAATCCTGTGCTCAAGAAGATATTTATCATTTCAGTTGTTTTTTTAAAGTTAGTATGTCTTAGTTTAATATTGCCAAGTCTTTTATTTCTCCCAAACTTTTTCCTTATCCCTTTATAGTCCACACCATTTAAACAAAGAACATTTACATCATTATGTTTTCTTGCAAGGAACACTTCGTCTTCATTTACTCCAACCACAGCTCTTATCCCCCTTATTTTATTCGCGGTTATGGCCATTCCAGTTCCAGATCCGCACAACAGCAATCCTCTTCCATCAATTTGTCTAACTTTTTTAGCAATCTTTAACGCAAAATCAGGGTAATCATCGTTCTTATCCAGAGAATAAGCGCCCATATCTTCAAAATCTATTTTCTTTTTCTTAAGATATTGTTTTATTTTCTCTTTTAGAAACAAACCAGCATGATCTGCTCCAATCACCAATTTTTTAGACATATATCTTAACTGTTTATTATTATTAATAAATCTTGCCATTACAAAACTATATAAATTTCTTAGATTTTAGTAATCCTATGGCAATAGTTTCAGCAGCTATATTGACAGATAACAAAAAAAGAGCGAAAAGGCTCGTTAAGAGATTTAAAAAAGCAGATTTTATACAATTTGATGTAATTGATGGCAAATTTGTTACAGGCAAGACATTATGGGCAGATGATATATCCAAATTAAAAATCAAACATCCATTAGAGATTCATTTAATGATAGAAAAGCCAGAAAGACATTTGTCTGAGTTCCTGAAATGCAATCCATTAAGAGTAATCTTCCATATTGAAGCGGCAAAGAATCCATTGGCAATAATCAGAAGGCTTAGAAAAGAAAATGTAGAAGTTGGTATCGCTCTAAATCCTGAAACTAATATAAAAAAAAGTAGCCCTTATCTTATCAAATCTGACTTAATTCTTGTAATGACTGTCCATCCAGGCAAGCAAAATCAAAATTTCTTGCTTAACATTTTAAATAAAGTCAAGCAAATCAGAAAGTTTTCTGCAATAGATATTGCTGTAGATGGTGGAATTAACAAAAAAACAGCAAAACTAGCTGTAAAGGCTGGAGCAACAACGATTACTTCAGGTTCTTATTTGGCAAAACATCCATCATCTATAAGATTATTCAAGAAACTTTAACATATACAATCAAATCAGATACATTGCTTCCTGTGGGGCCAGTAAATATCAAATCTCTCATTTTTTTAAAGAAGTGATAAGAATCA
>CAZTDM010000003.1:0-19654 GCA_964611795.1 Candidatus Woesearchaeota archaeon | reverse complement strand
GCGTATATGGCGCTAATTACTGGGTGTTTTATAATAACCCATTATCAGCAGGTACAGGCTCTATAGACTCAACTACTCCTCATACAGGTTCCAATTCCTTCAAAGCGGATATTACAACTCCTTACGATGTGTGGTGGCCATTTGTGCAGCAATCCATTTCATCTCCATCATACCTCCCAACAGGGACATACATCATTACTTTCTGGGCAAAGGCCGGCTCCACTCCTGCTACTATGCGCTCAGTCTTTTGTGATACTGCAGACTGCTTTTTCTGCACAGCAGATCATACTCTAGGACTAGATTGGGCTCCATATTCTAATACTTGTACTACCACACTACCACTTACTAGCATTTTTTTTCCTTTTAATACTGCTGTAACCTACTGGATAGACGATGTTAAATTAACCAAGATTTAGCAATAAAGTTTGTTTAAAAAAGATATTAAGCAGTCCACTTTTTAGTCAACTAATTTTTGGAAAAGGTTTACATCTAATTATTTTCTGCATATGTGTATATCTTTTTATATAAATATTCAATTTCTCTCTAGATTTATACAGGATAAGACTATTTCTTCTACCTTCAGAACCTTTAGTGTCAAGTTCCATTTTGGAACCATATATGCGTTTAACTGCATCTTCTAAGGAAGAAGCTTTAATCCCATAAGCACCGCTATACCTACCCAGAGTATTTGTTATATAATCAACATAATAAGCTGGCCCAATAACGGGAACTAATAAATATGCTATATCTCTTACAAACATAGGATCATGTCTATCTAGGATATCAGAAACTGTTCTATATATAGGTTTCAGTGTGTTAAAAGCAAGACCTGGATTCTCTTCTTTTACTCCTACTTCGATAAGTCTTTTCCTTAATATTTCTGCATAGTCTTCCATTTTTATACTAATCTTTAATTTCTTTTAATTTCTCTTTATATATTTTTCATACTCAAACCCTCTTGCTGGATAGAAAATCCATCCACACAATTTTCCATAAAACATTAAATCTAGTAAATTTACCATTTTAAGAAAAAAGAAAAAAGAGAACTACTAATACCTAGGGTAGTAGTAGTAGCTCTGTCCTTCTGCTTGGCCAGGTTCTTCTTCATTTGAACCATCGCCTTTTCTTAGCTTGCCAATTGCTATTATAATTCCTAGGATTACTAGGATTATCAATAGTACTGCAAATCCAATCTCAAGGCCTTTTCTGACCTGGTCCCATGAAGCTGCTCCTGTAACAGCTGTTGGTACCTGTCCCTTGACATCAGCTTCTAAACTGACGCTCTTCAAGAGCATGCTACCTTCTTTTACATTTGCTGTTAGCAAGTGCTTTCCTAAGCTTGCATCATCTTTAGCAGTTACGAATACAAATGCTTCAGATGTTGCTCCAGGCTGTACAGTTACGAAAGCTGGGTCAACTCTTACGCTTCCCCATGGCTCTGCTCCAGCTACATCCACGCTGAATGTCTTTGCCTGTTTGCCTAAGTTTGCGAAGCTGAACTTATAGATAGTTCCTTCCCCTCTGTTAACGCCTTGACTTGTAGTATCAACCGTTACTATAGTCTCTGCCTCAACTCTAGGAGCTGCTCCACCAGTTACAGTGAAAGTCTCTGTCTGCTTGACAGTGTCTCTTCCTCTGTTGTAGTCTACTTCAATAACAACATCATATTCACCAGTTTCTGCATCGCTTGGAATCTTCAAAGCGAAATTGACAGCTTCAGTATCAGTGTCCCTGTCTCTATCGCTGTCGTCTTCCTCGTCAGCAGTTACTAGCTCATCAATCTTGTCACGAGCTGACAATCCAAGTTGTGGCACGCTTAGCATGACATTAATGTCTTCCTCTGCTCTGCTACCCTTGTTCTCTACCCAAACAGTAACGAACAAGTTTCCGCCAGCATCGACATTGCTACCTGATCTGAATACAACATCTTGTATCCTTAAATCATGTCTTTCTGACGTAACAATTAAGCCTGTGCTTAATGTTTCGCTATCTGGACTGCATACGCTTGCAGTTGCTACAGTTGCTATAGTACAAGCATCTCCGTCAACATCTACAGTTAAGGTAAATTCCTCATCCAGATCATCTTCGCTCAAGTCTTCAGGTATATCAAGCTGTAATGTTACAGTCTTGATTGTGTCTGCAGGTACATCGAATCTATCTGTTCTGTCTTCGATGTTATCCTCATCCAATCCCTTTAACTCTGCTTCAATTCTAACTCCCTCAGCATCTAAGCCCCTGGAGATGAATCTTACTTTTACTTCAACAGTGCTTCCCCTCTCTACAGAGACAGTATCTGCTGAGCTTACAACATCCCCATCTACCTCAACGCTTAATATCTCATAACCAGTTGTCTGAGCTTTTAAGCTAGGTAAGGCCGCAAAGCTGAGTAACAATACTAGAACTAAACTAAACAATTTACTTTTGTTACCCATTTTCATACCCTCCTTAGTCTTTAATAACATGTTATCATTAAACCATGATGATACGTATTTAAACCTTTCGGTAGTAACTAATTATTTTATGGTCACCAAAACAGTTATAAAGCTATCTAAAAGGAAGGATAAAAGCCTATATTCTCCATATAATATAGAAAATAACCATTGTAAGAATTGCCATTAATCCAATCCTAAACAATCCAGAATTTAGCAAGCTTCCAGTATCTGGTATTCCCACAGCACTTCCTGTAATTCCTTCTAACCCGCTGGTTGAAGATGTAGTACTTGTTCCTGCCTGAGCTGTCTCTCTTAATACTGTGAACTTAACATATCTGTCTAATGTCCTATCATCATTAAACACAATTACATCCATTACATAATCCCCAGGTTCTGCATCTCCTGGAATAGTTACCTCAAACTGCTTTGTTTCTTCCTTCTCATCTAACATAAATTCATCAGAAGTTCTTGATATTCCTAATCCAGGTATGTTTACTCTTATTGCTATTCCTCTTAAGTCTCTGCCAACATCTTTTCTTAAGTCAACATTAATCTCTAGCTGTTCTCCTGGCATAAAACTATATCTGTCTAGTCTTATATTATCTAAGTAGAATACATCTTTGCTTCCAGATGAGCTGCTTCCTCCACCGCCCCCAGATGAAACTGTTGTAGTGGTTGTCTGTGTTGTTGTCGTAGTAGTACTTCCAGGAATTGTAGTTGTTGTCGTGCTTCCAGGAATTGTAGTTGTTGTAACTGTAGTTGTGGTGGTTGTACCTGTTCCTTGTTTTATGAAGATAGACTTATCTATTTGATCATCTCTTGTACTTGAACACTTGCAATCAATCACGCTTGTCTTTACGCTCATCATGTAGATTCCTGTTTGTTCTGGCACCCAGATAAAGACAACATTCTGCATATCATCTACTAAGATTTTAACATCCTTAGATTCAGTAAATACGCTTATACCATGAATATTTTTAACATCTACGCTTACTCTGACCAAGGAAGAATAATAATCATCTTTTAAATCCCCAGGTATAAATCCAGGTGTACCCGCAGCACCATTTCTACCTGAAAATGCGCTTTTTACAGGTACTACAATGTTGAATGGGTTTCCAACAGTCCCAACATTATCGCGAATGTTAAAGAATACAAAATCTGCATCATCAATTTCTGCCTGACATCCAGTCTTCTTACCAAAGAATACACTCTTGGCTGTATTGTAGTTAACATCGCCGATAGTTTGTATTATAAATTCATTTGGTACATAACATTGCTTTGTAAAGTAAGCAGCATGAGAGTCTGTCATGCTATCGGGAGCGTTAAAGTTAGTAGTTATGAAATTATCGCTGTCAGAGTTTAGTTCTAGCAATTTATTATCTACATTATTACATCTGAAGTCTGTGCAGTGATATACTGCTCCATTAAAATCATTAAAGTTTGCTGTCCATCTCACACTTACAGATACAGCTAAAGCTAATGGTATAGCTATCAATAAGATTAATGCAAATATACTATATCTTTTAGTCAATATGGCGGCCCCCCAGTTATTCTATTATCAGGTTTATTCTCTTCTTTCTGTATACCTATCAGAAGTGCTGCTAATCCCACAGCCACGCTCCCACCAATTACTAGTCCCTTTAGAACAGGGTGTCTTTTTCCCCATTTCTCTTTGATTTCTTCTTCAACAATTCCTTTTGTCTCTTCACCAGGTTGATATCCTTTAACAGCCTCTTCTAAGTCAGTTTGCTGTGGTTGAGGTGTTGGTTGCGGATCTGGTTGATATTGTACAGTTGGCTGTGGATAAGTCTCTTCAATAGACGGTACTTGTGGTAATTTTTTAGCAACAACACTAGGAGTATAGCAGTTATCTCTACTATGGTCTACTCTAACAATTATTCCTTGGTCTAATCTCCCACGTTCTTCTATTCTGTTTCCAACTCTTTCAGCAACATAAACATCACCATTACCAAGTTGTTCGTACTCTTCTGGAGTTATTACCCCATCGCTTGCAGATTCTTTGAATTTAGCCACTCCAGCATCAGTAAGTTGTCTTCCAACGATTCTAACTCTTTTCTCAGCATCATAACCTCCACCTTCTTCTAGCAATAAATCAAGAGTCTTGCTTGTTGCATCACCAATTTTCCTTATGCCCTCTGCAGTCTTATAATTGCCTTTTATTTTGCCAATATATTCAAGAATAGAATACAATACTACTTCTGGCTTGCCTATATGTGAATCTTGATCAATCAGATAAGTCTTGCCGCAATTTAGTGTCTTCCTTCCAACTTGAAAATATCTAGGTTGCTCAAATAAGACTTCAATACTGTCAACATGATTTATGTCTATCCTATCAGGAGCTCCCTCGCTTGCTTTAGCATATCCACTAGTAGCAAGATAAGAACCTAATACTAATCCACTTAATCCTTTTCTAAAATAATCTTTCATTTCGAAACCCCCGTGTTTTTTATAACCTAAAGATATATAAAACTTTCCATGATTTTACTATTATATAAAGGTAACAACTACAATATATATTCTATATGATATGTACTTTGTACTTAAAAAATTTTTGGTTAAGTTTTCTTTCTTTTCAGTATATAACTTACATAAAATACCATTGAACCTATTAACAAAGATATAGGTATAGAATATAATGGTGTGAATTCATCTAAAATAATTGGCTCAAATTTGCCATATATCATGCGACTTAGAAAAGGGATAAATACTAAGAGCAAAGTTGTGACCATAAAACTATTTTTAAGACTACTTTTAAAAGAATTACCCTGTTTTTTTCCAAACATCCATAAAAAATAAAAAGCTATTAATAATAATAAAACTATTAAGAAATAATAATCTTGAAATATCGGAGTTGCTATATATAAAAAATAACCTACAATCCCCAAGATATAATCTACTAAGTTCATTTAAAGGAAGTGACCAAACCACTATTTATAACTTTCTTTTCCGTTAACGCTTTTCTCAAAAGGCTCTATGGGGTCGGCAGGATTTGAACCCACAAGTGCCGCTTTCTTCATCAGAACCTTGCGGTTCCGATATCTCCCTTTCTTCTTTGGTTAAGCTTTCTTCCAAAGAAAGGTTACTGGAGGCGGCCAGTTTGCCAAGTTAGCTTACGACCCCTTAGCATTATCGAGAAAATAGCAGCTTTTAAACCTTATCCTTCAGTCCTTCAAGCTCAATTATTTTATCAATCTCCTCTCCACTTATGCTGCATCCTCTCAGCTTCACTCCCCATAATAAAGCATCTAGTAATTCTCTCTTGCTTGTAGCAAATATGCTCTTGTTCAAATAACTATTTAACAATCCAAGTTCATAAGCGACAACAAGCAAATCAGCGCTCCTGATTACATTAACATTGCACACCATGTCTTTGAACTCTGCCAGTTTCTTTCTATCTACGAATATATTTGTATGCAATTTCTTCCTTAATATCTTAGCAAGCAGATCAGCATTCTCAATAAGAAGTCTTGTAGTTCTTTCATCTATAGCTAAAGTTCCATTAACCTCGCACGCAATTGCAAGGCTTTCAACCTCTCCAGAATGTATTAATTTAAGATGATTTCCTTTAGCCTTGTATATGCTGTTAGCCAGCTCTGCTATCTTATTTGCTTTATCAACCAATCCCTTACTGCTATATATTTTAATTACTCCCCTATTTACTAAATCTGCTACCATTATAGCCTCTAGCTTATAGAGCTTGCCTTTCATAGGCACTTCAATTGCCTCCCTCCTAACAGCATCTACAATATAGAACTCCCCTCCAAATCTTTTCTTCATATCTTCAAGAACGTGCAGCAAGTTATTTGTGGCTATGCTTATTATTGTACTGGTGTCAAAGACGATGCTCTTCATTACAGATAAAGGATACCCATTGCTTCAGCTTTGGGTAGCCAGTCCTCCGTTAAGTTTATATGTTTATAAGACTTAATATAGGCATGATTACTAGGGCTATAGCCAAAATCAAGATTCCAGCCACTCCAGAGATAATCAGGACAATCAAGACTTACAGCAAGGGATTGCAGTTCTGTATCAATCAGGCTTGGAAACGCAAGATTAGGAATAATGTCAGACTGCATCCATTCGTCTATAACTCCTTGCGGAGGAAGGGATTGCCAGCTCAACTGGCAATTGCCTGCATCAAGCAGGCAGCAGGCATGATTAAGAAAGCTAGAAGCAAGCCAATCATCAACAGAGCAAGCATCAGATACAACTTCCCAAGAAGTGCCAAGCTCAAAGGTAATATTCTTTCCATAAGAACTATCAGCAAGAGAGATTCCTTTACTCTTAATATTCCTGATTGCAATAGGCAATATTTCAATGATTGGCAAGTCAAGGAAAGCCTGCTCAGAATAGATAGAAAAGGCAGAGCTTTCTTCCTGTTTACTTTTGCTAAAGAGGTTAATACAAGCTCTAGTAATCATAGGGTTCTTGGCATTGACCTCGGCATAAATAACATTGCTGTCACTTCTGACGGCAGGTTCTATAACAGCAGTAAAGTCAAGCAGATTAAAAGGAAATTCAGATACTTGCGTAGTAAACTGCAGGCCAAAGGCACTCATTCCAGCAGAAGGCTTCTTAGGAATCTCTCTGGAAAAGAACAACGGTTTATGGCTTGGTATAACCACAATATCAGCAAGAATATTGTTTCCAGCTTTAATGGAAACAGGATTGTAATGGAAAACCTTAAAGGGATAAGGAAGCTGCGGAGAGGCAGGAAAATGAATTACTGGCTCAGCAATTGGAGCTTCTACCAGTTGCAGAGCTTCATTGCCTATAAAGCTAAAAGAAGAGGGATCATGATAGATAGAGTTAACCCTGTCTACACAAGCCAAATCTGCCATATTTGCGGCAATATTGGTTCTCGTTCCAATGCTTCTTTTGCTTGTTCCCATTGCAATCTAAATTCCTATAGTGCAGACCTCAATGCTGCACGAAATCTCGCTCATCCCATGCTGGATGAACGACAGGCTGCCATAACACAGCCATACAGCACGTCCAATGATGCCAAAGCCATAATCGGAACTGCGGTTGAGCATGATGCTAAATACCTTGTCCTTTAGGGCGAGGATATGTTATTTGAACAAGCTCCTCGCATATTTCAATCTATCTTTAACATCCATACTCAGACTAAAGTCATTGTCACTTATCCCGGTTTTTCCAATGTAATCCATCAATTCCCATTCAGAAATTCCAAGTATCTCTGCTGTTCTTCCCACAGACACGCCATGCTCATGCAGTCTAGATGCTCTATGCACTTTTGCCTGTTCAAAAACATCCTTAGCATATATCCTAAGCCTGCTGTCTAACTTGTCAATTACATTGAAAATGTCCCTAATATGCCTTTCATAATGTTCATCCTCGTTCTTCTTCAATGCAAAGAAAGCTTTCTTCAGGTTATCAACTACACCCTTATAGAATAAGTTCCAGTCATTATACTTCTTATAATCGCTCCTTTCAAATATCTTGTATAATGAATAGATAACTACAGCAATACTTACAGAATATTCATCCTGGTAAATACTGGCATCATGTATTGTATGGTTGCTCAAATCTTTTAGTAGAGAAATATTCTTGCTTCTTATCGCCTTTATACTATTTTTTATAACATTATAGATATCCTGCTTTACCTCTTTTCTCATAATTAATAGTTAGTCTTAAGTATAAATAAAGGTTTCGGAACAATTATAAAGATTAATTCAATTTACAGGCAGATGGACAAGCAATCTATATTATTCCCCCATGAAAACTATAGAGACCATCAGGAAAGTATGATTATTAAAGTAAAAACAGTTCTCGACAATAAGCAGAATCTGATTCTTAACGCTCCTACAGGCATAGGAAAGACAGACTCTACATTGCCTGTTGCTCTTTCTTATGCACTAAACAATAATAAAGTAGTTTTCTTCTTAACCTCAAAGCATACTCAGCATAAGATTGCTATAGACAGCCTGCGCAAAATCAAGCAAAAATACAACAAGAATATTATAGTTGTAGATATAATAGGCAAGCGCTGGATGTGTCTGCAGCCTGGTGCTTCTATCCTTCCACCTGGTCAGTTTTTAGAATATTGCCGAGATCTGAGAGAAAAAGATGAATGCGAGTATTATCTTAATCTTAAATCTAAAGGGCAGTTAAGCATTGCTACTAGACAAGCACTTAACACACTAACCCAGTTAAGCCCATTAGATGTAGAGAACTCAATAAATATATCCAGCAACCACAAGCTGTGCCCATATGAGGTTTCTCTTCTTCTGGCCAAAGACGCAAAGGTCGTAATAGCAGACTATTATCATCTGTTTAACAAGTCAATCAGAGACAACATACTAAACAAGATGAACCGCAGTCTTAATGATTGCATAATAATAGTAGACGAAGCTCATAACCTTCCATCAAGAATCAGAGATTTGTTATCAATAGATCTTTCCAGCTATGTAATGTCTCAAGCATTGAAAGAAGCAAGACAGTTAAAAGATGAAAAATTGATTTCAGCTACAGAAACAATATCTAATATTCTTGAAAGGCTTGCTGAGAAAATCAAGAATGGCAATGAAGTAATAATAAAGAAAATAGATTTAATAAGAGAAATAGAATTGCTAGGCTATTATGAAGACATAATAAACATGTTTAATAAAGCATCAGATATCATATTAGAAGAAAAAAGACGAAGCTTTCTTGCATCTATCTCATCCTTCTTATCTGCCTGGACAGGCGATGATTTTGGCTTTGCCAGGATATTATCAAAAACAAAGTCTAAAAGAGGATATACTAACCTAACACTGGCATATCATTGCCTCGATCCATCAGTTGCAACTAAAGAGGTAATCCAAGAAGCTTATTCTACCATAATGATGTCTGGCACATTATCTCCTGTAAATATGTATAAAGACATTCTTGGAGTAGACAATTCATTAACTGCTGAGTTCCAGGATCCATTCCCAAAGCATAATCGCCTTAATATTATAGTTCCAAAAACATCTACAAAGTTCAGTACAAGAAGCGAGAAGATGTATATGGATATAGCAAATACAACAGTAAATGCAATCAACCAGATTCCAGGGAATGTTCTTGTCTTTTTCCCAAGCTATGACATTCGCGACAGAGTTTATGAGAATCTTAAGATACTTGCAAACAAGACAATATTTTTAGAGCAGCAAGGAGCAAGCAAAGCAGACAGAAACACATTACTTGAAAACTTCAAATCATACAAAGACTCTGGCGCTATCTTGCTAGCAACTAGTACAGGCAGTTTTTCAGAAGGTATTGACTTGCCTGGAGATTTTCTAAAAGCAGTAGTAATAGTTGGCTTGCCATTGGCAACTCCAAATCTAGAAACACAAGAGCTTATCCGTTATTATGATGAAAAGTTCCAGAAAGGCTGGGATTATGGCTATATAATGCCTGCAGTAATAAAGACATTGCAGGCAGCAGGCAGATGTATCCGCTCAGAAACAGATCGAGGCATTATTGCTTTTATAGATGAAAGATATATCCAGCCAAGTTACTCTAGATGTTTTCCTAAAGACTGGGAAATAAAAACCTCAATAAATCCAGAAATCATGATAAAAGAATTTTTTGATAAGTGACTATTCTACATCTTCTATATCATCGGCTTTCTCAGATGTCTTTTTGTCCGTGTCTTTCTTAGAAGACTCTAAAGCACCTTTCTTAAAGCTGCTAGCAAGATCAATAAAGTATTTTCCTTCCTCAAGCTTGTATATTAAAGGTTTTCCTCTAAACAAACTTACAATATCAAGCTCATACTTTCCTGGTTTCATCAATCTTATAGTTTCCAGGTCAAGAATTACTGGCTTATCATCTTCAATAGTCTCTCCTATTATCTCTTTAACATCTTTCTCAATCTGCAGCCTCTCCTCAGGCTTCAAATCAACAGTCAATTGTTTAGCAGTTTCAATGTCTTTCTTCTTGACATAGAAAAAGAACCTACTACCACAATTGCAACCTTTAAGTAATTCGCTAGCACCATCATCATACATGGTGCTACATCTTACACATTGGTGGGGCATTTATTTTCCTTTTACTTTTTGCTCAAGCTTTTATTTTCCTTTTATCGCAAGCCTTTCTTTCCGAGGTTTCTTTTTAAGAAAGCTCTAGGCTTTACTTTTTACTTACACTTCTTCTTTTTCTTGAAAGCTCAGTAGCCAACAGCTGTATCTTATTAGGATCTCTTTTGATCTCTTTTATCAAACTGCTTGGTCCGATTATAGTCAATCCTTCTCTATTGCCAAGCAGCATCTTTGCCATTTCTTTCTTCACCTTAGTACCAATAGATTCGCCCCTTCTTTTCTCAGGATATATTGTACAGACCTCTATACCCTTGAAATTTCCATTAATCTGATTCATCGTAGTCTCTATAAGCTTTGCTTCCTCAGTAACCTTTAATCTTCCCTGCATCAGTACAATCTTGTTATCTTTAACCAAACTCAGCAATTTGTTTATTCTTCCATCAGAATCCAATGGCTCAATCTCATCATATGGGACAAATTGCAGTGTCAACATTTTACCTTACCACCTTGAATAGTTTCTCATAGAACTCTTGCAGGTTATCTCCCTTCAACGCACTTATCCCAACTACCTCATATTGCGGGAAAGCAGCCTCAATTTTCTTTATGTTTGCATTCCTTAAATCTACTTTGTTTGCTACAATCAATACAGGAATGTTTCTAGCAGCAAGGTTTCCTATGATTGTAATGTTTACCTGGCTGTAAGGGTTTAAAGTAGAATCAAGCACGACAAGCACAGCATCCATATCATCAAGCCATTTTATAGCCTCAACTACTCCCTTAGTTGCTTCCTTGGCTCTTTGCTTAGCCTTAGCCATAGGCAACTTGAATTTTAAGAAATCTTCATAATCAATCTTAGTCGCTATTCCAGGAGTGTCTACAAGATTAAGTTTTATCTCATTATTCTTGTGCTTGACAGTTATATTCTCCTTCATCTGTATATTTCTAGTCTCATGAGGTATTTTAGAAGTAGTTCCCATTTCTTCTCCAAGCCAGTCAGTGCATATTCTGTTGGCAAGAGTAGTTTTTCCGCCGTTCGGAGGTCCATAAATGCCTAGCTTGATCTGCCTCTTTTTCCGGAAAAGACCTCCAAACATCTTTTCCCAAAATTTGCTAAATCCACCCATTATCTCAATTAGAGACTGGAATTATATTATAAAGTTTTTGGTTATGCTAACATTACTATAAAGACAAAATTTCATAATGGAAAGCTTTAAATAACATTATTCTAGCACAAGTTTATGAATATGAATAAATTAGAACAACTACTTGCAGGTTTTACGATGGTAGCTACTTTGTTTGTTATGCATTCAATTGAGTACATAGCTACGTTAGGCACTCTAAATAAAAATGAAACTGAGTATAATATACCAGCAAAGTATGATCTTGCGAAGAAGATTTCTCAAAAGATAAATAATCCGGTAGAACTAGCGCTTTTTTATGGTGCAAAAAGAGCAGCAGAAGATTATGCGGAATTAACTAAAAAAATTTTAGGAAAATATTACAATAATTTTGAGTAGGAATTATCTCCTCTTTTGCGTCCTTCCAGGTCCGCCTCTTTTATACACACTGCCACCTTTACCTTTCCCAGGGGTCTTCTCCTCACCATAACCCTCGTCATATTCCTTACTTTCATCAAATCCGCATGAAGTGCACATTACATACTTGCCCATAAGCTCATGAAACTCAATTCTTAGTTCGCTGCTTCCACAAACAGGGCATTTGATGTACATTATAGCTAATTGGGCACTTATAAAGTTTAAATAATTTTTGATATGCTACAAAGCATATTTTCTAGACGCTAGACAAATGACATCTAGCCAAACGGGCGCGCAGCCTTTATAAAGAAAAAATTTACTAAATAGATATGTGGAACATCAATGCACTAAAGAGGTATTAGAGCTATATAGCAACAACAGGCCCATAAGAGAGATATCAAGGAAACTAAAGTTAAATAGATATACAGTTAAAAGGATTCTTAAAAAGAATAATATAACCATTAGGGAGAGCAGGGCATCTCTAATAGCTATGGGGTATATAAAAGAAAAGAAGAAATTAATTTTAGATAATCAAGAAAAAGCGTATTTATTTGGTCTGGTGATGGGAGATTTAACACCTGTCAGGAAATCCAATTATACTTTAAAGCTTATAACACACACAACACACACTTACTTTGCAGATTTATTATATAAAACATTCAAAAAATATGGGATAGCAAACTATAAAATAAATAGAAGAAATGAATACAGATTTCATGCGCATCTAGACTTAGAGAGCTTTTCTTTTTTGTTAGGCACAAAATGCGAGATATTACCAGATTGGATAGGAGAAAACAATTTCTTCAGTTTCTTGGCTGGCTTTATAGACTCAGATGGGAGTATATTCATAAGAAACAATAACTTTGAATTTGTTATAAGACTCTTTAGTCAAAATTCAATTTTATTATATGAAGTAAAGAATAGATTAGAAAAACTTGGGTATAATCTATCAATTCACAAGAACCACTCAAAAGGGGAAATAAGATACCACAAGGGAGTACTTTTTAGATATAACAAGGATTATTATGCGCTTGAAACTTACAAAAAAGATCAAACATTAAATTTGTTAAGGAAAATACCCATAAGACATCCAGAGAAAATTGCAAAAAGAAAATTGATTTATAAAATAAGTGAAAATAGGTTTAATCATTGGTCCGAGATTGTAGATGAGATTAATGAATTAAAGTTACTAATAAAGCAATCAACCCTAGTAAGAAAGTGGTTATAGATGCAAAGAGGCTAGCATTGCCTTTTACGTTGCCGATTGGCTTAAATGAAACTACTTTCTTAGTCACTCCAGCTATATCCATTGTCTCAATAACCTCATTTACATCTTTATAAGCATTTCCAGCTTCTTCAGCCAATCCAGCCATGCTGACGCTTCTGACTATTATACCTCTCTCTTCCATCTCTTTCTGCAATCTTTCTCCTCTAAATTCTCTCTTTGCCTGCATCCTGCTCATTGTTCTTCCAGCACCATGGCATGTTGAATAAAATGTTTCCTTAGCCTTCTCTCCCCCAACTAATAAATAACTTCCTGTCTCCATACTTCCTCCTATGATTACAGGTTGTCCTGTCTTGCTAAATATTGTTGGCAAATCTTCATGTCCTGGAGGGAAAGCTCTTGTTGCTCCCTTTCTATGGACTATTAACTCGCGTATTTTACCATCTACAACATGTTTCTCTAGTTTAGCTGTATTATGGCATACATCATAAACCATATGCATGTCTAAATTCTCAGCATCTTTCTTAAAAGTCTTAGAGAAAGCTTCTCTTATACTATGCAAGATTACCTGCCTGTTAGCAAAAGCCATATTAGCAGCACAAGCCATTGCTCTAAAATAATCCTGTCCTTCTTTGCTGTTAAATGGGGCACAGGCTAGTTCCCTATCAAGAATCTTTATCCCATGTCCAGGCATCTTATCTAGAAATAACCTAAGATACTCACTAGCTACTTGATGACCAAAACCGCGACTGCCACAATGGAACATAACAACAACTTGATTATCATCTATAATTCCTAATTGCTCTGCTATATGTTTATTGAAAACATTTTCCTTAGGCGCAATCTGAATCTCAAGATAATGATTCCCGCTTCCAAGCGTACCTAGCTGCGTAATGCCTCTACTAATCGCCTTCTCACTTATCTTGCTGCTATCAGCCCACTCAAATCTTCCATTATTCTCTGTTCTTTCCAGATCTTCTTCCCACCCATAACCTTTCTCAACTGCCCATTTAGATCCTTGTTCAATCACATGTCTGAATTCTTTCCTTTCTACTTTAACAAAACCTCTGCTTCCAACACCTGCAGGAACAGTCTTGAATAACAACTCAACAAGCTCTTTTAACTTTGGCTTAACATCTTCATAAGACAAGCTAGTAGTAACTAAACGCATTCCACAATTTATGTCAAAACCGATACCCCCAGGAGATATCACACCTTCTTTACTATCAAATGCAGCAACCCCACCAATTGGGAAGCCGTAGCCCCAGTGGCCATCAGGCATGCACAAAGCATGTTTAACAATTCCAGGTAAAGTTGCTACATTTGTTATCTGGTCAAAGACTCCAGCATCCATTTGTTGCATCAATTTGCTTGTCGCATAGATTCTTGCTGGCACCTGCATTCCTGGCTTATAGCTAGTTGGTATTTCCCAGACTACTTCGCTTATTTGCTTTATTTCTTTTGGAATACCCTGTTTTCGTTCTTCCATTCTACATAAAAACTAGAAATAGTTTATATGTCTTTTGTATTTATAATATATAAATTTATTTACACATCCAGCAAAACCTTCGCATACCACTTTTTTTCCCTTTTCTCTACCTTAAATTCATGCATAGTAACAGCTTTTACATCTACACCTAGTTTCTGTTTTACAGCATCAATCTTATCTCCTTTTATCTCAGCATTTAAACTAACTTTTTTTTCATCTATCTTAACATTAAAATCTGAAAACATCATAAACTCAGAATCTTTCAAATATATTATCTCAGCAAGAAAATCATAAAGCAAATCTTCAATCTTATTTGCCTTTAATTTTATTTCTTTTCTGACTCTAGGTTTTACAGTTTTAAGTTCAGCCATAGTTGCCATCACAGCCTTACCAGCATCCTCAAAAAGCTTGTTCAAGCTACTTGCCTCTACCTCAAACATTACATCTGCAGTATGCTTCAAAAACCTATACATCTTTTTCTCCAAGGTCTTTTTCTAAAAGAGCTTTGTACATTTTCTTCTCCTCGGGAGATGATAAGAACCTATGTTCTTATTCCCATATATAAAGTGTTACAAGCTTAGGATTATAAGTATTTAGATTGCTCCCAATAACAGCACTATCAGCATAAACATTTTTATCATTTGGTAATCCAGAACCAGGTTGAGATACCGCACCATTCGCATCTTGTATATAGACAAGATATCCATAGCTTCCAACTAACGAGAGAGTATCTCCTACATATACTATTATCCTGCTATCATCACTGTTTAATACATCATCTCTAAATGCTTGCTTATTCTGGATCTCTCTTAATATAGATTGATGCAACAATCTTATCTCAGCCGGCTGCACAGGCACACTTTCTTCTTCTTGCGGCAGCACGCTAAATATGAATACGAATATTATAAGTATGGCAAGTATCGCTTCCAATGTTCTTATGTATCCTTTCTTAGTCATTTTTTCCATTATTTTGATTAAACTTTTCTTTCCGAGGTTTCTTCTTAAGAAAGCTCTTTTCCGTCAAGGCTTTTCCTAAAAGGCTTGTTAAAAAGCTCTTAGGTTTATTTTTACTTGTTTGAATGTTCCATTATTAAACAAGATGCTGTCCCCCCACTCTCTAACATAAACATTATCTTCACCAGGCTGCACATTAACATAACTGAACAAGTTATTGCCATTATTGTCAGCAACGTCTAAAGCAAATTCATTATCAGCAGGCAATCCATATCTTGTCTTTACCAGGCTATAATCCAGCAATCCTAGGTTCTGTAATCTGCTGTTTGATATTCCGGAGATAAACTCTGGCAGTCCATAAGAATATAGATATTCATTAGTGTTAAGAGGAATTGTTCCTTGCACCACATAATCACATGAAGGACTGCAATCAAAAACAACATTGCTAGTTCCTTCATTAGGGGAATATGTTATCCAGAATATATTCTGTGTAGATGAAATAAAAGAAGCTCTAAATGCAAACTCTCCAGTCTCGGGACTCGGACAGCTTCCCTTTACAAAATCTACCCTATTCCCGTTATTGTCTGTAAGCATAATAAAATTATCATTCCAGTCAAATGGAAATATCTCTAAGCAAATGTCTCTGGTAAAGCTGCATCCATTACAGTCGACAAACAATGGCACTCTTGTTATGTTCCAATAAACATCCTCTTTAACATTGCTCTCAACTAAATCAAGTATCTGTTCTCCACTCTTGCTCTCTATCCTCACAGGCTTTAGAAATAAGAATATGAACGCCAGATACAGAAAAAATATAGAAAAGCTGATTACCCAATCCATGTGAACTAGTCCTTTCTTCATTTTTTATTTTCCCTCAAGGCTTTCATGTTTTCCTCATGTTTTCCGTCAACGCTTTTCTTAAAAGGGTTGTCATATACCTCTTATAAAACTTAATATCAGATAGCCAGTAATCATCAATATTAATGAATGCTTGACTCCAAACTTTAAGTCTCCTTCAGAGAACTTTCCAATCATAATACCTACAAAAAATCCCTGTATCAATACCATAGATGTAAACACACTGCTAAGATCTCCTATAGTCCCGCCACTAGGCCCGCCAACATCGCTTATTCCGCCACCTCCAGCTCCAAAACTCACATTTGTCAGATTAGTTAATGGTGGGAGTAATTTAACCTCAAGCACAAGCATTATTATTATGAATACAAAGAACACTATATATCCCTGTACAACCTGACTATAAACACTAGCTCTTCTTTCCTCTTTTATCTTCTTGATTTCAACAACAGAGTTAGTCACAGCTTCTAGAACATCCTCTATGTTTCCTCCAGACTTCTCAGCTTCAATTACAATAGAAACAGATCTTTTTATTACCTTATTTCTAGTATCAATACCAAATATAGTCAGTGCCTGCTGTGTTGGTATTCCCCATTCTATCTGTCTTGCAAGCTTCCTGACATGCTGGCTTAATGCCCCATAATCTTCAGTACTAACTTGAATTATTGCCTTAGGTATAGGCACACCAGCTTCCACAGTGCCAACAACATTCCTAACAAATTCCAAGAACTTCTCCTCTACCTCTTTCTGTCTTCTATTTTCTGTCAAGAAATCTATGATATATGGAAGTGCTCCGATCACTACCCCCATTACTAGTATTGGATTAAACCATCTGGTCAATGGTCTGAAGAATAGCAAGAAATCTAAGACTAATACAAACAAGCCTCCCAAGATTCCAAGTATGTGTCTTAATTCAAATTTCATTTTTTTTGTATTTTTTTGTATTTTGGTTAAGCTTTTTCTTAAAAAGGTTAGTCCTTCGGTTGCACTATATTCAGGAACAGCAAAAATGCTACATTCAAAAATGGTATGAATGCATATGTTCCTATCTTAGCTATTACGTCAGCGCTAACTCCAGCAATTCCCCCTCCAATTACATTTATTATTGCAAGCGTGACAATAAACAAGAGTGGTGCTGCAATTAATATTCCTGTGTAGATATCAGAATATGCAGCTAGAGCATCTACATATTTTTTTCTTTCCAGTCTGTAAGTATTAAGCAATTCGTCTGCCTTTCCTTTAAGATATGTCTTAAGATCTCCTCCAGTCTCAATAGATGCAACCATTCCATTCAACAGTTCTTTAAAGTCATAAGATGGAGTAGTTGCAGCCACAGCCTTTAATGCAGTAGACAAGTTATAACCAAAGAGATTAACATAATTCATGATCTTCTTAATCTCCACGCTTATCACCTTATACTCTTTGCTGTCCAGTATGAGCTTGAACATGGTTATAGGTCTAGCTCCGCTTCCCGCTACAGCTGACATGTGTATGGCAACAAATGGTAGCTCATTCTTTATTTTTCTAGATCTTGATTTTATAACACTTATAGGATAGAAATATACTACCAAGAATGCTACTATTCCAGCTAAAAAAGCTATTGACAGAGCCCTAGCTATATTAAATAATAAACTACCCTCAAAAAAGAAGAAAGATAATATTCCAAAGAGAATAAATGATATTACACTAACCATCATAGTAATGCTTACATAAGTCTTAGACAATATTCTGGTGTCGCTTACTCTCAAGCTGTCATACAGTTTTTTAAATAAATCAGGATACTTGGATGTGAACCAATTAGTTAACCCTCCAAATAGAACATTGGCAAATCTTCCTATCTTGTTCTCTGTGTATATAGTATACTCGCTCTCCTCTGTAACTCCTCTTTCTTTCTTTTCTCCATGCCTGGTTACAAAATCCTTTATGTCCCTGTGTGTTATCTGCAGCTCATCAAGATACTGCATTTTCTCCTTCTTATCCAATGTATTTGCATTTTCTCCTTTAGGACTAGGGACATCAATTGGAATCTTAACCTTATCCTGTCTATCATTTTCAAGATTTGTAAACGATCTGTAAATTTCAGAATCAATTTGTTTTATCTGCTCTAGGTTTCTACGTATTTTATCATCAAATTCTCTAAGCACATCATCCTTATCTCTACCCTGTAAATATCTGCTTGCTGACTTCTTATACTCTAATGGGCTTATTACATTATTTCTATACTTGATTTCTAAAGATGTTAGTGCAGTAGCTATACTCTTCTGATAATTCTTATAATTCTCAACTTCATCAACCAACTCCACAATCTTTCTAGCATAGTCCTTTATGTCCATATTATGTTCTCTTAGCGTTTTATTATATTTTCGTTATAGTTTTGGTTACGTTTTTGGTGAAGCTTTTCCTAAAAGGTTCTGTTCTTGTTTAACAAGAGTTTCTATGTTGGCCACAAGCTTCAAGAAATATATTTTAAGCTGTAGTATCTTTTCATTGATTTCATTAATCTTCTTACTACTATCATGCTTTTCCAGCATATATAATTGAAGCTGTGCAAACTTAGTATAATCATCCATTACTTCAATTATGCTTTTTGCATTCTCCCTTATCATTTCTAAGCTCATATTACCCCGAACTTCTTTAGCACAGTCTGCGGTGTTTTATAGTAAGTGTTAATTATCTCCTGAACTTCTCTGAATCCAAATATTTTCTGTTTTGTAATCTCCAATAGTAATTTAGCTCTAAGCATAAACTCTCTCTCAAGTTCTCCCTTAGTTACTCCATAGTGCACATATAATTTGTTGAATATATGGCTCTCTGTCTTATAATAGAATCTATCATTCCTGGCATCCCAGATAAATGGAACATTTATTGTATAATTGCCGACGCCTTCTTTAACATCTACGATCTCATCTATTTCTCTCAACTTTCTCACTTCTTTCCCACCTAACTTAGTCTGTGTCATTACGCACACGACATCAAGAGAATTAACTAAAGAAGCAGAAAGGTTTATTGGTGGTGTTTCCAATCTCCTTATCATTGTTCCAACAGAATTTGCATGCATCGTGGAAAAGCTTGGATGTCCTGAGTTGTGCAACATAACTCCACCAAACCCACCTATAAAA
>CAZTDM010000002.1:0-22062 GCA_964611795.1 Candidatus Woesearchaeota archaeon | reverse complement strand
ATGCGAGCCATGGCAGGCTCCTGCTGGCGGCAATAAATGCGAGGTTTGCAACACTCGTGGTATATATAATGGAAAAGACATAAAACCATGTACAGAATATGAATGCAAGTCTCTTGGCTCTGGATGCACTTTATTAAATCAAGGCTCAGGAAATGAGACATGTGTTTATCAAAGTCCTAAAGATACTAACAGTCCTATAATCCAACCATTGGTAGAAGGTTTGCCAGCAGGATTTTCTACAACTCCAGTAAGCAATGGATACAGAATACAGCCAGAGATAAAGCCATTCCAGGAATTATCATTTGGAGTAAAAACAAACGAGCCATCTCAATGCAAGATAACAAATCAGATAGGAGTTAAATTCCAAGACATGCAGACATTCTTAGGTGGAAGTCTATATTCCTACAGTCATCTAGCATCATTAAAGATACCTCAAGAAATATTCAATGAAGAAGCTGTGCAGATAACAAATGGAGGCAAATATTCATTCTACGTACGCTGCCAGGATGGAAATGGGAATGATAATGACCAGGATTACATCATCCAGTTTAACGTGCAGCCTGGTCCAGACTTAACACCCCCATCTATAGATCAGACAAGCATACCGAATGGAGGGTATGCAAGAAATGGAATACAAGCAGCCAACGTCTCATTCTTCGTGAATGAGCCAGCAAACTGCAGATACTCATCAACAGACACAGGATACGATGTCATGCAGAACAGGATGACATGCGAGTTGTCAAGCTTCAATCCATCTCCAAATAACCTGTATGAATGCAATTCTCTCTTGACAGGAATTAAAGATGATGCTGTCAACAGATATTTTGTAAGATGCCAGGACAAGAGTAATAACACAATGCAGGAAAGCTATGTCTATAATCTAATAGGAACAATACCATTGAAGATTGTAGAGAAAGGTCCGTCTGGAAGAGTGGCAAAGCCTGTAATAAACATAAAGACAGCTGATGGAGCGACAAAAGATGGCAAGGCAATATGTGGATATGGGAAGACAGACAGTCTTGGAAGCATGATACAATTCTTCTCTACAGACAGCAATACTCATTCGCAACAATTAGCACTAGAAGATGGCACCCATACAATATTCATTAATTGCCTAGATGAAGCAGGCAATTTAGCTAAAGACTCAGTAACATTTACATCATTTACAGACAAATCAGCGCCTGTAATTACTAGGATGTTCCAGGACAGGTCATTGTCAACATCAGTCCTGCATATAACAACCAACGAATTATCAATATGTGAATTTTCAAGCAGAGGACAGTTTGTATTTGGAAGAGGAACAAGGATGCCGACAGACTTGTCAGCAGACCATGAAGCACCATGGGGCAACCCAGCATACTATATAATATGTGCAGACTCTAGCAACAACACCGGACCATTGACGATGATCTATCCATGATAGAAAGATTTAAATATTATAACTGCCTATAATCTGCTATAATCTATTATAAACATGTCAACCACAATACAAATATCCAATGAAGTTAAGAAGGAACTTGATAAGATGAAGATGTATGATAGAGAAACATATAATGAAGTTATAGAGAGGATGATTGAAGATGATCTAGAGTTAAATGAAGCTACTAAAAGAGATCTCGAGGAGGCTATAAAAGAGATAAAGTCTGGGAAATATATAACACACGAACAAGTCAAAAAGAGATTTGGGTTATAATGGACATAGTCTGGCGTGAAAAAGCGCTTAAAGAATTAGAGAGTCTGGAAGTTTCAATTGCAAGAAGAATAATAAAGAGCGTAAATGAACTATCAAAAAATCCATTTTCTAAAGACGTTAAAAAATTGATCGGGTTTAATGGTTTTCGTCTAAGAGTAGGCAGTTATAGAATTATTTTTAATATAGATGGCAATACAATAAATATTCTAAAAGTAGGCCATAGAAAGAATGTCTATAAATAATAAAAAACTATTTAAACTTCTACCCATAGAAACACAAATCTTTTAAGTCTGACTTACTATATATACGATGCATGGCTATTTACAATCTAGATACATCTATCTGGCTTGACTATTATGAAAAAAGAGGAAATAATGGAGTGAATGCGCTCAAACTGATTCTCAAGATCATCAAAGATAAATCTATGGTCATTTACTCAGATCTTCACATAAAAGAATTAAAGGATCTTGGCTATAATCTTGGAGAAATAAATATTCTATTAAGGATTGTCAAGCCGGACAACCTAAGAAGAGTTCATATAAGCAGAGAGCAAAAAGAAGAAGCCACTTTGCTGGCTTACAATAGAGATATTCCAAGAGGAGACGCATTGCATGCCATCTTGGCGAGAGATAACAATTCTATAATGGTTTCCAGAGATATGCATTTCCAAAGATTGCTAGATGTTGTAAAAACCAAAAGGCCTGAAGAACTATTCTAGCTCGCTAAAAGCTCTTTCTCTAGCTTTATGAAGTGCTTTATCTGAAGTCTTCTTTTTTGAAGTGCCATATAACTTCCTAGCATGTGCAAGTGCTTCCTCATCCTCAATCTCCTTCAGCTTGTCTCTAATAGCCTCTCTCACAAACTCAGTTTTTGTTGTATATCTGTGCCTTTTGATAGCTTCTTCAACATCCTTAGCAAACTTATCTTCCAATTTGATAGTAATGGTTTCCATAGTATTATCTAGTAATACTAAGTAATATTTAAAGCTTTCTGCATATCAATTTAATTAAATATAATTATAACTCATTATCTAAGCCTTGCACAAAAACTATTTAAACTTCTTTCAAGCCTTTTCTCATAATGAAAAAAAGAGCACAGTTAATGTCTCATCCGTTTACTATGATATTGACATTAGTCCTAGCAGCCTTAATAATTTTCTTTGGAGTTTCAGCAATAATCAACCTTGTAAAAGTCAGCTCTCAAGTTGACCTGGCTTCATTCAGAACATCATTGCAGAAAGAAGTAGACACATATTATAACTTGGATGAAGGAAGTCAGAAAATAATTACACTGCAGCTTCCAGGAGAAGTCAATTATATCTGCTTCGTCGACCAGTCCATGCATATAGATTATTCTTTAATTCCAAATGGAAAAGAAAATCTAGTGAAAGTTATTACAAACAAGAATGTCTTCCCGATTCCTGAGATAGGCCAGCCATCTCTAGATCCAATAAACATAGAGCACCTAAAGCCAGAATCCAATCCTTTATGCATTAAGACATCTAGCAGGCTGGTTGCAAAGATAACGAGCCAAGGAACACATGTTTCCATCTCAAAATAAAGCCCAGGCAGAATTCAACTGGATACTTATCCTCATAGCTGGTTTCATCATTCTGTCTTCTTTTGTAGCATTTGCAATAGATTATAAGAATCTCTCAGATCGCAGGATTAATACAGAGCTATCCTTAGCATTAAGCTCGCAGCTAGACTCTTTAACCTCTGCCGGACTGACTACTATAGTAGATCCGGAAGGATTAACATTTTTCTCAACCAGATTGTCTTGCAAATCTGTTATACTTAATATAGGGGAGCCCATATCTATTGAAGACAAAGTGATATTCTCATCTAGCGAGATTCAGTCAGACAAGCTTTTGTTATGGGTAGATGAATTCTCTCTCCCATACAGGATATCTAACATCTACTACGTCAGCAGCCCATACACTAAATATTATGTCTTATATGACGATAGTACAGAACAGCTGGCAAATTCTATACTCTCATACATTCCAACAACCCAAGACAGGAAAAGATTCTTTAATTTCCAGATGATAGCGGAGATTGATCCATACTCTATAGAGAATGACATACAAAGAGAAAGCCTTAGAGAGGTAAGGATAGTAACATTTAGTGATATAGACATGCCAACATTAAGCGTCAAAACTAAAATAATAAGATTAAGTAAAAATCTTAATCTTGGAGATGTATATTACCAAGATACTAATGAGCTTGCTAAGTATATCAAGAAACAATTATTGCTAGCTTCTATATTTTCAGATAATTATAAGTGCAATGCAGACAAGTTGCTTGCAAGATTAAATTATATAAACACAATCTACCAGGATAAGGCAGCCAGGCTATTTTTCAAGACACAGACTAAGCAGCAATGCAACTATCAGTTGTTCATCTCAGCAATTACATCTACAGACACATCTAACATCGATAATCTGCCAGGATTAGAGCAAAGATTATCTACGCATAATCTAGAGCTCAATAAGCGAGGCTGTCCAGATGTCTTCTAAAGCTCAGTTAGAGATAAATGAAACAATCCTTGTAATAATAATATTCAGCGTGCTTGCAATAGCAGGATTAGTAGTATTCCACAGGTATAATACAGAGAGCATTAAGGCAAGCATATTAGAAAGCGAGCGTCTTTCATTTTACGATCTTCTCAACCAGGTTCCCAGCATGCCAGAATTAAAATGCTCCAGCCAGAACATCCAGGATGACTGCATAGATCTATACAAGGCTTTTGGCCTGTCAAGGTTGCAATTAAAATACTTTGACAAGTTTGGATATAAAACCATTAACTTGAGATTTATTTATCCAAATCTTCCAGACAAAGAATGCACAGAATTATTATTCCAGGCAACAGATTTTCCAAACTGCAACAGGCTCAAGATATATGAAAGAATTCCAAGCAGCTACAAGGCTACCGAAAAGATCTCAAGCCCAATAGCAATTTATAATCCAGTCACTCAAGATTACATGCTTGCAGTGCTAGAGCTGACATGGCAATATTAAGAAAAGCACAGGTAGAAACATTTGGATTGTTGATCATAGTTATCCTTATAGTCTTTATAGCAATCTTCATTATAAGATTGTCTTCATTATCTGCTGATAATAGCAACAACATAAAAGATAGTATTATTGCCAACAATGTCATAACATCTATAACAAAAGTGACTATCTGTCAGAAACAACAATTTCCATCTATCTTAAAAGCCTGCTATAATCATGCTCTAAGCTGCAATACAGATAGCTGCCAGTTATTAAGCAAAGAGCTGTCTTCTATGCTAGAATCTTCTGGATTCTCCAAGAATGAATATAAATTAACAGCAGCTACTAAAGAAAAAGAGCTGTTAAGCATTGGAGATTGCAACATCAAATCAGGAAATATAGTTGCATCATCTCCATATACAATATACATCGAAGGCAACTCAGCAGTCTTGAAGATGTATATTTGCAGATGAATTTATTACTATCTAATAATAAAAATGACTTATAATAATATAAGATATCGTTTAAAAAGCTTACATGCTTGTTTTATTGAGTTTAAAAGCGAAAATATTCTCTGCAGTATATAAATATTTATATATCATTTTAATCTTAGACAATTAATACTTTGGCCAAAGATCACTAGTTCTGTGATCTAGAAAAGTAAAAAGAGAAAAAAAATACGATATGAAAAAAGGAGAGGAATTATTCTCCCTAAATAATATCAAAAAACATGGAGGTGTTTTTTGCATGCAACAGTTTGCTTTGAGAGCAAAGAAAGCAATTAGGAAAGTAGCTGCTATCTCAGTAGGTGCAGCAATGCTAGGAGCAACATTGACAGGCGCATTAGCTCAGTCTTACACACTGACCGACTATCCAGCACCATTTGTAAAGGCTGGTAAGTATGATATGCTGCCTGTATATGGGCGCAGATCTACTGGAGACGATATTTCAGCAGCATGGGACATCCTCGCAGGAATGTCTGCATACGCAGTATCTAAGACCGGCGGAGGAACGACAGTTGTTACAGGTGGAGAGACAGATGAAATTCCACTAAACACAACATTGACTCGCTCTGGTTTCATAGATTCCCAACTAGAAGACGATGATATAGAAAGCTTCCAGGACACTGAAATCAGCTTCGCTGGAAAAAGTGTAGATGTACATGACGAGTTAGATCTTGGAGAGATTACCACAACAGGTGGATCCTCACCAACAGCAAACACTGGCCCAAAAATGGCTACAAGCCTGAGTGCTGGAGATGATGACTACGAATCTAACATCTATATGGAAGTTCCTAAGAAGAGGATAACCTACAACTACGTGTTTGATGAAACAATAAACTTGCAGAACGATACTTCAACATCCCAGCCTTTGGAGTTAAACTTCCTAGGCAAGAAGCTGAAGATAGTAAGTATAGTTTCTCAATCAGAGTTCAAGGCCTATGTTGGTGACGAGTACTTCATGAATGTTGGAGACAAGGTCACTTGCGTCGGTAAGACTCTAAGCTTGGAAAATGTAGGTCAATCAGCAGTTCTAGTAGACGTAGATGGTGTAAAAGCCACTATAGACTCTGGTGGAACAGAAACAGTAAATGGCTGTGAAATAACAGTCGATGAACTGTTCTATAGGACTCAGATTGAATCAAGCTCAGCTACCTTGGTAAGTGGCAAAGATTCATCTGAATCTATTAAAGATGGAGACACCTACTTTGGCGGAGACGACAACTGCCTGAACAACAACCCAGACGACCCAGACTGTTGGAAATGGGTAGTTGGCGAGCTACGTACATCGGGCACGGGTAATATCAACAAAGGAGAAACCTCAAATTATGGACCAACAATAGGTTTGTCAAATGACTTTACCATGGATGACGACAAGGACAACCCACCAACTGTTGGCGATTGTGTTAACCTGCCAAACAACTATGCAAGCATTTGTGTAGACAGTTTGAACGTAGCAGACACAAACTACAACACCTTTGAAATAACTTTCGATAATTCAAAGGATTTGAGCCAGGGTGGAGCATCTGGACAGACATCTGAACCAGTAATTCAGATAGCTGCTTTAGAAGGACTAGATGAGGGACTTGTATTGGATGCAAAGGACTTCCAGGACTTTGGTCCTGTATTGACCGGAACAGCATCTACAGTAAAGACAGACAAGATATGGCTACACATTAACGACACATCATCTGCATACGTAGATTTCTTCTACGAAGACTCAGACAACAAGGTAAAATGGGGAGGAAGTAATGTCCTGACAAGCAATGCAACCCATACAGCTATTTTCTCCAAGTTTGGAGAGATAAACTTTGACAACACAAAGGGAACAAATATCGTCCTAGCACTAAACCAGATAGCAGGTGCAGCACCAGCTGCAGATGATGGTATAGGTCTAGTGTTTGATACACTTGGAGAAGAAGGGCAGCCATCTGTAAACTCTGTAGACGACTTGAAGCTAATCTTGAAGAACTCAAGCACGGCTTTTTCAGGTCTTGGTCAGACAACTGAGACATCAGAAGCTGCAGAGCTTATATGGAGCTACAACAGCGAAAACAGGACAATAGGTACAAAGGATGAAGACCATAGAACAATGTATGGAATAATCATCCGCGACCCAGATTCAAGCCTAGCATCCGACACACTGACTTTGGAAGTGCCAGCAGACCAGGTAAAGGCAAATATCGTCGTTAAGGGAAGTTCGACATCTGTAACCTCTGCCTCAGGTGCATCAGCTGTAACAGACACAGCTCCGCCAATGGTAAAGGACTCAGAAGTAAGCGTCCCAGAAAATGACAACTTGCTCTTGGTAGGTGGTCCAGCAGTCAACGACCTTACATCAAGGTTCATTGGCAGCTCATGGACATACAGGCCTGGAGAAGCCGTTATCGAGTTGAAGTCCAACGGTGCAAACGTGGCATTGGTTGTAGCAGGAACTGACGCAGTTGATACAAGAAGAGCAGGAAGAGTATTGAGAGACTTCCAGCTTTACAAGTCAAGACTTGTAGGATCTGCAGTTAAGGTATCTGGTACATCCTCGACATTTACAGACACTGTGGTGCAAGCTGCATAAGCTTGTATTTTTTTCTTTTTTTCTTTTATATTTTCTTACAAAATCTTTATAATCAGTAATTAGCAAGCTATTTAGATGGAAAACAAATATAGGGTGTTAGTCGGCTGTCCTACTTCAGACTACAAATCATATTGCCTGGAAGAGTATGCTACATCTGTCAAATCATTGACATACGATAATTATGATATTCTCCTTGTTGACAATTCTAAAGATGATTCTTACTCCGAGAAGATAAAGCAGCTAGGCATTAACACAATAAAAGCAGAATATTCAGAAAGAGCCATAGACAGGATAGTGTCGAGCAGGAACATATTAAGACAGTCTGCACTAGCTAATAACTACGATTATCTCTTAAGCCTTGAGCAGGATGTCATACCTCCAAAAGATGTTATAGAGCGTCTGCTTAGCTGTAATAAGAAGATAATAGCAGGAGTCTATTTTGGTACGAAAACAAGACAAGGAGAAACTAAGCTCATACCATATCTAGGAAATTCATACCAGGACAAATATAAATTATTAAATCCAGATATAATCATGAACAATTCCGGATTGATAAGAGTAGATTACTGCGGCCTAGGATGCGTGTTGATACATAAAGATGTATTAAGTGAGGTTGAATTCAAGATACAGCAGCCTAGAAAAGGATTTGATGATACATTGTTTTGTCAGGATGCGCTTAAGAAAGGTTTTGAGATATTTGCAGATTTATCTGTTAAATGCAAGCATTTATTTATAAATAGACCATGGAAATGGACAGAATCTGGCAATATAGAATGGATTAGGTAAGATATTTAAATAGAATATATTCTAATAGCAGACTATGCTAGCAAAACCTAAGCAGAGCAAGATGAAAAAGATCATCCTGCCAACATTCATTGGCTTGATAATGATACTTAGCGTAGTTGGATTTGCACTAACATATAATGCAGACAATCCACAAGGCAATCTAGACAGTTACACTTACAATGGTTATCAATATACTAGGACAGATGCTGGCTGGGTTGTAAAGATTGATGAAGGATATGCAAGCTTTAATTACGGGCCAAAAGAGCTGGAAGACATAAAACTTCCAAGCTTTTCTCTTCCAAGCAAGATATATGTTGCATATGATCCAGATGATAAGGATCAAAATATAGATTTCATTATACAAAAGCTTAATAATATACTTTTATACAAGAACACCCGTCCTGTTTCAGCCTGTATTAAAGACAGTGCAAGCTGTCCAAATATCCCTGTTGTAAATTGCAACTCAGGCGATAAAGTAATTGCAGTATACAAAGGAGACAAATCAGAGATTGGTATAGATAATAGCTGTCTTAACATTAAAGGCAGTACATTAGAGCTTAACAGGATAACAGATAAATTAGCCATGCATTGGCTAGGATTATTATGAATGAACAAAAAAGGATGAACATCCTTCTGGCATTCTTGTTTGCAATGCTTATAGTAGCTGTATTTTTAATAATAGCAGATCCTACCAAAAAACCAAATCAATTTGTCTATAATGGCTTTGTAATCACAAGGTTCAGGTTGCCAAGTGCTCCAGATGTTGTGTTTCATAGTGTAGATCTTTTTGTAAGCAACAAGCAGTATAATATTCCCTTAAGAAACAATCCGCAAGACTTAGAATCAATAAGAGTATCTGGGTTAGATGCAGTATCTTGGCTTTCTCTTATAAAAGAATCAGATAATTATGATGTCAAGGCAGATAGAGTATATATAACATTCAATCCGACTAAATTAATAGGTGCTGATGTTATTATTGCTGGCGGGGAGATAGTCAGGGTTCTTGGTTCTGGGCAGGGAGGGATATATAAGAAGCAGGTATCAGCTGCATTTACGCAGCAATTAAACGGTTCATCTACACAAATTAAAGATTGCCAAGATGCATCTAGCGATACTGGAATAATCCGTCTAGAGCTTGGCGAAGATAATAGAGTTTATGCAGAGGGAGATTGTGTAATTATTGAGGGCCAGACTTATTCTGATTTGATAAGGTCGTCAGATAGGTTCTTGCTAGCATTACTCGGAGTCATTAACATATAATGCCGCATTATTATTCACAAGAACAAGAATCTAAGCCTATACTGAAGCCTATTAGCGTAAATATAAGAGGCATTAGCCTTAAACTAGTTACATCTTCCGGTGTATTCTCAAAGAAAAGAATAGACAAAGGCACAGAGCATCTCATTAAAACCATGATAATACAGCCAGGCTGGAAGATACTCGATCTTGGATGTGGTTATGGCGCAATAGGATTATTTGCAGCAAAGTTATCCAACACATCTCCATATCTCATAGACATAAACAAAAGAGCATGTCAGATAGCAAAGATTAATGCTAAAACAAATAATATAGATGCTACCATTCTTAATGGCAGCCTATATGATCCTGTAAAAGACATTAAATTTGACACAATCCTCATCAATCCTCCGCAGACAGCTGGAAAAGATGTATGCTTTGCAATGATCTCAGGTTCAAAACAACACCTTAATATGAATGGATTGCTGCAGTTAGTAGCCAGGCCAAATAAAGGAGGCAGGACATTGTCTAAGAAAATGGAAGAGGTATTTGGCAACATTGATATCCCGGCAAAAAGCTCTGGCTACTCTGTCTATATATCAAGGAAATGAAAGCAAAAATATTACTCGGCTGCCCAACCTGCGATCTCTATGAGTATTGTCTATTTGAATATCTTGCTACAATAAAGGAGCTTTCTTATAATAACTATGATATTCTATTAGTAGATAATTCAAAGAATAATAGATATTCTGATCTTCTTAAACAAAATGGGATTAATGTAATAAAAGATGAATATAAGGAAAGAGCAATAGATAGAATCGTAAGTTCTAGAAACATATTAAGAAAATATGCTATAGACAATAATTACGATTATTTATTGATTATAGAACAAGATGTCATCCCTCCAAAAGATGTTATAGAAAAGTTATTAAATCACAATAAAAACATCACAGCTGGGGTTTACTTTACTCAAACAATCTATGATGGTAAAAAAGAAATTGTACCTATGTTATATAAGCAGTATGACGAAGAAATAGGAAAAATGAGATACTTTACACAAGAAGAGTTAACAGGCAACCTAGAAGAAGCCAGAAATGCAGGTCTCGGATGTATGCTGATAAGCAAGGAAGTACTAGAAAAGATAAATTTTAGGTATATACAAGATAAACCAGCGTTTGACGATGTATGGTTTGCAAATGACATAAGAAAGCTAGGGTATAAAATATATGCCGATACAAGAGTTAAATGTAAGCACCTCATCCTTAAGCGTCCTTGGACATGGGGGCAATTAAAATGATGCCAAAAGTGCTTGTAGGAGCCCCAGTATCTGAAATGCATGCTTACTGCACTAAAGAATTTCTTAAAGCAATCAAGTCCTTTGAGTACCCTAACTATGATATCTTGCTTGTAGATAATTCTAGAACAGACAAGTTTTACAAGGCTATAAAAGACATAGTTTCTACAGTAAGAATAGATTATGAAGCCAGAGCAAGAGAAAGAGTGACAAAAGCCCACAACATATTAAGAGATCAAGCATTAAAAGGTAAGTATGACTATCTGTTCTTGCTAGACCAAGATGTTATTCCCCCTCCAAGAGCAATAGAAATACTGGTAAACAGAGGTAAAAAAGCTATTTCAGGATTATACTTCGGCCATCATGTTATCCAAGGAGGCACTAATGAGATCATGCCCTTTGCTTGGAAATTTACACAGAAAGAGAAAGACTGGAACAAAACACGTTATCTTACAGATACAGAAGTATTCAGGCCAGGTCTGATCAAAATAGCATTTTCAGGTGGTGGATGTTTGTTGTTGCATAAAGATGTTCTAAAAAAGATAAAGTTCAGGTACGATCCAAGTATAGATGCATGGGACGATCGTTGGCTTGGCTATGACATTTATGAGAATGGAGATGAGCTATATTTAGATAACACTATAAAATGTCAGCATCTCTATCTAAAACGTCCATTTTCATGGGAAGAGATAAAGAAACTAGGGTTGAATTAGGATAATATATAAATAAGAAATAGTCCTCCTTTTTATGGATTTTAGTGAGAGAAATAAGAAGGTTGCAATAGCCAGATGGAAAAATTTCCATAAAAAACAATTAGAGTATCTTAATAACTCAAAAAATCATCTTAGAGCTAGATTATTTGGATTCATTGCAGGTGATGGAAATATAAATCTTAGAAAAAATCATCCATATATTCGTTGTTATCCAGATCATGAGTCATTGCTTTCAGGTTTGGTAAAAACATTTGAGCAAGTATATGGTGTTAAACCAAGGGTTAAAAAACTAAACAACTATTTTGTGGCAAGTGTTTACTCTAAGATTGCTGTAAATGATTTTTTAAATAGTGGAATTTTTGGAACATATAAATGGAAACTTCCAAATAATTTAGTTGATTCTCTTAGTAAAAAAGAGTGGCTAAGATCTTTTTTTGATGCTGAAGCAACAGTACATAATAGTTACATAAGAGTGGGATCAGTAAATGGCTTTGGTTTGTCCCAAGTTCAAGATTTATTGCAGGAATTTAATATCCATAGTAAAATTTATGAATATACTCCAAAGAACCATAAATGGAATAAAAACTATCTGTTAACAATATCCCGCAAAAAAGATAGATTCTTATATTTTAGTAGAATAGGGTTTAATCATAAATTAAAACATCAGAAACTAAATGCGCAAATGTTGCCGGAGTCGCATAACCTGGTTATTGCGCCGGTCTTGAATTTAGCAAAGTAAACCGGTGTCCTCACGGACGTGTAGGTTCAAATCCTGCCTCCGGCGTTAACAAAATGAAAGCAAAGATATTAGTTGGATGTCCAACCTGCGATATTTATGAATATTGTTTAGACGCCTATCTAAATACAGCTGAGAATCTTAGCTATAATAATTATGATATGCTATTAGTAGACAATTCTAAGACTGAAGACTATATGAATAAATTAAAAAAACTAGGTATTAATGTGATTAAAGACGGCTATAAAGAAGATGCTAGGGAAAGAATTATCTCAAGTAGAAACATTCTTAGGCAATATGCATTAGATAATGGCTATGATTATCTATTGAGCTTGGAACAGGATGTAATCCCTCCAGTAGATATAATAGAAAAACTATTGTTTTATAACAAAGAAATAATGAGCGCAGTTTATTTTAATTCTATTAAATGGAATGAAGAGGATATGCTCGTTCCACTATTGCTCATAAGTAAAGATCTAGGCTCTTTTAAAGCAAGATATATGCAGATTAATGAATTAAAACCTAGAAGATTAATGCAGGTAAAGGCATGCGGCCTTGGCTGCGTTCTTATACATAGGGATGTATTAGAGAAGATAAACTTTAGATATGAAAAAGACAAGAAAGGTTTTGATGATGTGTGGTTTGGGGTAGATACCCAAAAAGCAGAGTTTAAGATATTTACAGACACAGGGGTTATATGCAAACATCTTATTAATAATAAAAAATGGCAATGGAAAGATTATGAGATAACTAAGGCCTAGTTTCCTTTCTTTACGAAGAAAAAGTATCCGGCAACACCTACTACAAGTATTCCAAGTATTATAAGTATGCCAATAGTTCTAGAGCTTACTCCGCTGTCATTTACTGCATTTCCAGTTACCTTTCCTGTAGAATCAGACCCTTTATTGCTATCTTCAATTGTTTCTACTATTGGGTTTGTTTGCTTCACATCATCTCTAAGCTCTTTAAAGCTTAATGTAGCCTTATTATTATCTATTTTGTTTAACATAACTGTAAGATCATTATCATTGTCCCTGTCTATATCTACCTGGGTGCTGGCTAACTTCTTTACAGGAAAAGTGCCCCAAACCTTGCCATCAGTTAATACTAGTTTCAGGTTTATGCTATCTTCTCCTATGCTATCTAAGATAATGATCCCTTTAAATGGTAAGAACTCAGCACCCTCCTTAACATCCAATGTTAATGTCTTTTCTTCCAACTGGCTGAAGTCAACAGGATAGATGTTGCCAGCATTAGCCACATTAATAACAAGTAGCATTAATGCCAAGATATATGCAATCCTTTTCATCAGATTTTTTTCTTATTTTAGAATATAAAAGCTTTGCTGTAATACAAAATAACCCTTTTAAGAAAAGCGTTAACGGAAAAATAAACTAAAAATAAAAGAAATATAAGAAAAAGAAAGTTTTTTTGATTAAACTTTTAATAAAAGTTTACTTCTTCTTTCTTCTTGCAACCACTAGGTAGATTATTACTCCTACAACCACAATTAGTACGACTATCCATATTCCGGTCATACTTCTGCCGCTTGTTGTTGGCCCAGTTCCAGCGCTTACAGTTGTTGCTGGTTGTCCAGATTCTTCTCTTGCTACTTGGGCTGCGCCTGTTAGCTTCTTGAATGCTACATTTGCTTTTCCTTCAATTATGCTAACCAAGCTTACTGCAAAGTCGTCTACACCATCATCATTAACATCTACGTTCTTTGTATCTCCAATATTGAGATTTAATGTCTTTGGTGTTGATGTTATTACTAATGTTACAGATGTGGCAGTTACTCTTTGGAAGTTGACAGTGTGTTCTGTCTTTCCATCAAAGCTTACAGTCAATATCCTTCCTTCAGGCTCAACTATATTCTTAGTGTCAACCTTTGAAAAGTCTACATTGAAAGGTTTTACATAAGGTGCAGTTCCCTTTACTTCCCCTTCATCCTCAGCTTGTAACCTGAATTTTACGGTTATAGATTTTGTACTGTTTCCAGCTATATCATCTGTGCTGCAATATACCTCATATAAGCCTATAGCATTTGTTTTCTTAAAGTCAAATGTCTTTGACGTGCTGCTCCCAACATCAGTGAATATGGATGAACCAGGGTCTTTTACAAAGAATGTAACTTTTCCTATATTATCTTCATCTACATTGCACGTGAACTTCAATGTTTCTAGTAATTCGCTTGTCCATACTCCGCCAATCGTGAATAATCCAGAGGAGCTTGTATCTTTTGCATTTGGATCGCTATCTTCAAGTACCAATGGGTTAGTGTTAGCCATCTTTGGAGAGCTGTTGTCAAAGTAGAATGTTCTATTTGTTGAATCTACTCCATAGTTTGGAGTTGTTGCATTATCATAGCAACTCACTCCCCATTTAAACTTGTCGTTTGCTATTAAAACATTAGCGCTTTCCAGCATCCATCTTGGGGTTGCATTAAAGAACTTAACAGTACCTGCTGTTGAGTCATTTATAAATCCCCCAGCAGCAGCAACAGTATTAAGCCCAGATTTATTTACAGCTATTACTGACGCTTTAGTTGTAGCATACCTAGCATCTGTCCACATTGTACAGTTTCTTACATTCCTATCACTTACTTTAGCTCTCATGAATATAGCTTGTGCTGGATAATTTGATAAGAATCTGCTTGCTGATGTAAACACAAATGCGTCAGTCATATTTCCAACCAAAGTTACAGTTGGTTTTGTATTATCAACATTTACTAGATTTAAGCTAACATTCATTTCTGGTCCTGGAACCGTTCTATAACCATACATAGGTATTAGTCTATATGATCCATCTGTGGTTGGCAGTGTCCAGCTTACTACAAATGAGCCTACTCTACCAGACGCATTAGTACATACATTACTTGAACATGTAGTATTCCCAGATACACCTGTTAATGTAGCTTTAGCAAAAACAGTCATGCTAGTATTATAGAATACAGTTAAATTCGTAACAAAATGGGTATTATTTAATGTACCCGGGGGGGTTATATGAAAGTTTAATGTTACAGTAGTTCCACCAGCTACATTTCCAAATGAAGTATTTACAGCTGCTCTACCTGCAGTTCCATCTGCCCCACCTATACTATGCAAAGTACCGTTTCCTGCAGTTGCAGAAACAAAACTCATCCCACCTAGAATAAATAAACTAACGAAAATAGAGAATACCCACAATTTTTTATCCATTATCATCTCCTCCTTTTAGAGCACCTTTTTTGTAATACTATATTGTCTGTTTATTGAATACATGATAACAAATCTAGCTTATATATAAATCTTTCGTACATGATTTTAACCTAGTTTATGGCTATAGCATCTAAATTTTCACTTGCTTCAATAGCATCATCTAAATTTTTTACACTTTCCGAGTAGATAGTGTATAAAATGTCTCCTTTCCTCACTCTATCTCCCTTATGCACCTCTAAATATACTCCCGCTTTCATATCTTTTGGAGCTCCAGCAATCCTTGCTATGCTTGCCATCTTCTTATTATTGACTTCTCTTACAATTCCATTTTTGCTGCTTCTTATTTCATGATTGTATTTAGCAAGTTCTACTCCATCATTCTTTCCCTGCATTTTTATTATCTCCAGCATCTTCTTATATGCAAGCCCAGAGTCTAATATGTCCAGTGCATCTTTCTTGCATCTAGCCATCTTCAATATTATATTAGCCATCATTACAGACTTCCTCTCCAGGTCCATTGGCCTTCTGCTGTCTCTTTTCAAAATGAACATAACATCTCTCGCTTCTAACACAGGCCCGATTCCATTCCCTATAGGCTGGCTTCCATCTGTTATTATGCATTTAACCTTTATTCCAAGAATATTTCCAAGAGACATAAAAGCTCTTTTCAACCTGACAGCATCTTTCTTATTGTCAACTTTTGCTCCTTTGCCTATTGGAATATCTATAAGCATATGCGTAGTGCCTACAGCTATATTCTTGCTAAGAACGCTTGCAAGCAGTATCCCCCTAGGATCCAGGCTTAATGGATACTCAACCTTGATTAACTTGTCATCAGCGCTTGCTAAATCCAAGGTTCCTCCCCAGATCATGCATCCATTTGTCTTTCTTACTGTTTTCTCTATCTTTTTCAAGGGCAGGCTTACTTTTGCAAGCACTTCCATAGTATCTGCAGTTCCGGCAGCGCTAGTAATAGCTCTAGTGCTTGTCTTTGGAATTGTCAGTCCAGCAGCTGCTATTATAGGCACAATTATCATGCTTGTCCTGTTGTTAGCAACTCCTCCAATGCAATGCTTATCCACTATTATTTTCTTGCCAAGTCTCAGCCTGCTTCCGCTCTCGCCAATAGCTTTTGTCAAAGCAGCTGTCTCATCTAGGTCAAGTCCATGGCTGTAGCATCCAGCTACAAAATAAGTAAGCTCAATCTGGCTGAGATTATTGGCTACTATATCATTTACTATCTCCCTGATCTCTTCTTCATTTAGATGCTTACCATCAAGTTTCTTTTTTATATATGCAATAGACAATGGTCTTTTAGCTGCTTTAGCAGTTACAATCTCATTGCTCTTAACTCTTAAGCTTTCAACAACCTCATCAAAAAGTCCAATCTCACCAGGGTTAACAGTCTTCCCGCTGTCTATGTTTACTGCAGCAATTATCTCATGCTTGTTTTTTATGCTTACCCTGTCGAGCGCATGAATGTCTAATTTCCTAGCATCATCTTGGTTTACAACAGCAATCAGTGGCCCACCACTCGACAGGTTCAGTTTTTTAACTCTTAGCTGCAATCCTGCTCACCCTATACCTGTCCATGAAAGAAATCAATAATGCAAGTATCAATGGTCCAGCAACAACTCCGATAAACCCTAGCAATTTTATTCCTCCAACAACTCCAATCAACGCAACAACAGGATGTATGCTTGCCCTGCTTCCAATTATCTTGGGCCTTATTATATTATCTACAGTGCTTATCACAAATGTTCCATACAATAATATACCAATACCTGAGAATTTATTTCCGTAAAACAATTGGAAAAGCCCAATAGGCAGCCATACCAAGAATGGACCGAGGAATGGGATTATGGCTATCAATGCCATCACAGTTCCCCATAATATCGGATTAGGGATTTTGAAAATATAAAATCCAATACCCCCAACTATTCCCTGTACTATGGCAGTAGCTACTAACCCATAAACTACTGCAAATGTAATATCTGCAAATTCCTTTGTCACCATATCTCCAGTCTTCCTGTCAAATGGCAGTAATTGTTTTACCTTCTTCAGTATCTCTGGCCCGTCTTTGAACAAGTAAAACATCAAGAACATTACAATAAACAAATCAAGAATCCTGCGGGGGATGGATAAAACAAAATCTGATAAGCTGTCAATTACATACAAGCTGCCCTTGCCGATCATGTCTCTAACATTCTGTTCAAAAAAGTTTTCCTGGAATGGGCCAGGCAGCTCCAAGTCTATATCGCTGGACTTGACCTCATTATACAGGTTAAAAGCCTCTCTTATTAGCGCATTGCCGACAAACACCATAGGCAGCAATGTTAGGGCTATAATGCATGTGCATAATATCAAGGAGCATAGATTCTTATTCTTTATTAACTTATTAAGCATCTTGAACAAAGGATAGAATATATAGGACAATATTATCCCGGTAAGTATTGCAGATATGAATGGCTTTATTATTATATATGAAAAGACTATAACAAGTATAACAAAAAGGACAAATAAGTACTTATCCCCTCCTTTTTTCCTTGCCATGCATAGATTTCATTATCTATATTCTATTTAATTTTTTCTAAAAGCTTATTCCCTTTCCATTCCCTTTCCGTGAACGCTTTTCTAAAGGGTTCTTTCTTAGTTAAGTTTCTTTTCCATCAAAGCTTTCATTTTCCCTCAAGGCTTTTGCTAAAAGGCTTGTAAAATAAAAGAAATTAAGCTATTCCTTTAGGCTTCTCATAACCAATAGTGAATGGCTGAGAGTAAACTTTCTGCAATGTCTTCGCATCAGTTACTAAAAAGACATATCTCCCAGGGCTATAGTCGCTTGGAACCTGCCAGCTAAACTCCTCAGTTTCATAGCATATATTGTTGTGCGCGCAGAAGCATGAATTGCAGTTTTCCTTTCTTACTTGCAATTGTCCCTGGTCTCCTATACTATATATATAGACATATTTCTCAGCACCATTAGATCCCGGGATTACTCTTCCTGTTACTCTCTCGCCCGGTAGAGCAGAACCTGAACCAGTTAACTGTACAGAAGCTGTAGTCACATCAGTCCTAGAAACTTGTCCTGTTGTAATGCTTGTTAATCCTGAGAAGCTTCCAAACACTAATCCTACTACAAATACAAGAACAACAGTTGCAATCAATGTAGGTTTATTCATATCCATTTATCATTCACCTCATCATTTTGGATAATTATCCAATCATATTCTATCGTGAACTACCACAACTTATGGCTTCTTGCTTCATAGACAATCCTTGCTCAATTTGAACAGAGGGATTATTCTCCACATTGGCTCGTTCCAAACCAAAGATCCTAATCTTCTCTACTTTATATGTTTTTCTGTTAGGTATACCAATTCATCCATAACCTAACTACTAAAGTTTAGTGTATGACTTCTTGGAGATGAAAGTTAAACTTTTACTTTTCCGCTAACGCTTTTCTTAAAAGCTTCTTTGCTTATTCTTTGCGAACTTTCTTCCTAAGAAAGCTCTCACTGGACCTGGAACATAGCGCATGCTCTCTGGTTTGTCGCTGCATCAGTTACACAAGCAGAGTAAAATCCAGGATCTACTTGTGGCAAGATATAACTAAAGTCTTGCCTGTTATAGCATACAGCATTTCCTGCGCAGAAACAAGTCCTGCAATCATCAACAACAGCGCCAGGTCTTCCAAAGTCATCAATCTTTACTACCTGTACTCCTGACAATGCTCCATTAGCACCAGGAAATACGCTTCCTGTCATTATATCATTAGGACTTGCAATATCAGGTATGATAGATAGTACAGGCCCATTTACTGCCTGTCCAGATATATAGTCATCTACATTTCTTGTTGCCCTACCAGATGTTTCATATACTCCCGCAAAGCTTCCAAAAAATAATCCAACAGCAAAAACCGCCACAATGATTGCAATTGTATTTCCTTTATTCATTTTTAGCCTCCTAAAACCTCAAAGTATGCTCTTGCATAAGTGCCCGAGGAAACATCATTAACCTCAAAATAGTGTATTCCCTGCTGAATGCCTGGCAAGATCTTATATTCAAATGTTACTCTGCTGAAACAGCTGCTATCCTCGTCAGTTCCGCTCCTTATGACCTCATTCTCAAAATCATCCAATCCTCTGCACCATAATACTCTGTCTTCTCTATTACCCTTATCATCTCTCAAATATATTAATGGGCTTGCTCCTCCATCTCTTCCATCAACAGTTACTCTTAATATAGCTCCAATATTAGCCTTAGCAGGAGAGATGAATATGCTTGTCTTTGCATTTGTCAATGTATTTATGTTGCTTGCTCTTCCTGTAAACACTCCGCTGAACAATCCACCAATGACTAATCCAGCGATGAATATTCCTACAATCAAGTATATGTTTTTGTTTTCCATCTTATTCTCCCTATCATATCCTGCTTAATATAGATTGTGTAGGATCAAAGCTTGCCTTATCCTCGCTTCTCTCGTTCAATCTGTAAACAATAAATGACTTGCATATCCAGTCATTTAGATTATAATCAAATACTCCAAAAGCATATAATCCTTCGCTCCAACCAGAGTCTGTTACATATCTGAACGTTCTTACATCAACCACCTTAGAACCTACACCACTCTGAGTAGCATCAGCTCTCTCATTTGCATACTCCTTAACATTATCATCCTTAAGAACGCCATCACCACAAGCTTTTATATCATCTGGATTATCTCCCCATCTCCATACCTTTGATCTCTTCCAGGCTCCCTTGCTTCCGGCATCAACAGTTATATACACAGCTCCGCCGGCAATAACCTTGTCTGGAACTATCTCTATTGTTGTTACTGCATTGGTTCCTCTGTTCAAATTAGGATCTCCAGCATAATTTTTTGCTGATGCTGGATTAACTCCACCTAATATGCTATAGGCAGTTAATCCTTTCAAAGAAATTCCGCCAAAAACAACCGCAACAACAATAAGGACAGTAGCAATATAACTATAATTATTTGTTCCTAAAGATTTAGATTCTTTATAGCTAGGAATATTTAACTCTTTTTTCATCTAACCATCCTTTCTATTCAGAATATCTGCTTCTTTAAAAACTTTACTATTAATTTGTTACAAAAACTATATAAACTTCATTCCTGCAATTATTATCAATGGTCCTTGAATCTTTGATGAGTCCTTTTAAGGCTGAAAAGCATCCAAAAGAGATGTTCTTTGTCGGATTAATCTATGCTTCAATTGCAGTTTTCCTTTCTTTGTGGATCTTCAAGGATTATTCCAGTCTTGTTATGGTTTTCCTGACTGTGGGAGCAGCTACTCCTATAATGTATCGCACTATGAAGATTGAAGAGAAGAAAGACATGGCTGGAAATAATGATGAATTTTTCTTGCTGAGAGAGCATTGGCATGCATTATCTTTTTTCATCTATATGTTTATTGGCTTTGTAATTGCATTTACTCTCTGGTATATCTTCCTGCCTCCAAGCACAGTAAATTTAGTTTTTAGCGTGCAGACAAGAACTATTGAAGCAATAAATGCGCAGATAACTGGAAATGCAATCAGCCTTGCAAATACATTTGTCCAGATATTCCTTAATAATGTAAAAGTCCTTTTATTCTCTATATTCTTTGCATTCTTCTACGGAGCAGGAGCAATTTTCATCTTGACATGGAATGCTTCCGTAATAAGTGCAGCAGTAGGCAATTTTATCAGGACAAATCTAGCATTATCAGCAAAGTCAGTCGGCTTGATTAAAGTCTGGGATTATTTCCATATATTCTCTCTTGGATTGCTGCGCTATTTTATCCACGGCATTCCAGAAATTCTGGCATATTTCATGGGTGGATTAGCAGGCGGGATTATTTCTGTAGCTGTTATTAAGCATCATTTGTCCACCGAAAAGTCTAAAAAGGTTCTGCTTGATTCTATCGACTTGGTTGTGCTTGCAGTATTTGTATTGTTCATTGCAGCACTAATAGAAGTGTTTATAACCCCATTGTTATTCTGATGGGTTAAAAAAATGGAAGAACATAGTATTGACTATAAAAGAGAGCAGATAATCTCGCTCATTAAGAACAAGAGACACTACATCTATCTAGCATTGCTCCTAATCATAATAATATACAGCTCATCTGTCCGCCTTAGCAATCTCCCATTGCTTCTAGACCCAACAACTAATGATTACACTACAGCAGACCCAGATGCATCATTGTTCTTGCGCTACTCACAGGAGATTGTGAAGAACGGAGACTTGCCAGAGATAGATAAGATGCGCTTCTATCCACTAGGCCTTCCAACTGTCCATTCAAGTCCAATCATCCCATATACAATAGCGTGGCTGTA
>CAZTDM010000001.1:15797-23506 GCA_964611795.1 Candidatus Woesearchaeota archaeon | reverse complement strand
CTCTTTAGCCATTTTCAGCAATCTAGTCTCTAAAGGCTTGGAAACAATATCCATAGCCACTTGAATCTTGGAAACTCCTCGTCTAATCTTGCCACTCCTGAAAATGCTGCTGCAGCATGCCAGCTTGGGAAGCTTGTGTTCCATCCTGGAAAAACAAGGTCTATTCCAAGGTTTAATGCCTCAAATGGCCTAATTCTCATGACAGTTACCTTAAGCATTAAAGTTAGTAATCCAGAAACAATAAAGCTAGCCCATAAAGGCAGTATCCATTCTCTTTTTTTAGTTTCCCACAAAAGCATAGTTGTCATAACTACTAAGATTATTATAGTGCTGCTGATGTTTGTAACCCAATCAAAAATATCATTAAGCAAACCAGCCCTTATAGAGTGTACAAATAATATTATGTCATTATCAAATATGAAAGATATAAGCATAGCTGCTATGAGCATCAGAAAAATATCTCTTTTTTTCATCTGAAAAAGTTGGCTTATCTATACTTATATAGTTTTCCACAGTTAGTTTTAAATATAACTGTTAAAATAATAGAATAACATGCTTAACACATGGTTATACTCAATATTTAGTGTAATCGTTGTAAGCCTCATATCATTTATAGGAATATTTACACTGTCTGTCAAAGAAAAAAAACTTAGAAAGTTCCTTATTTATTTAGTAAGCTTCTCGACAGGTGCGTTGCTGGGGGATGCATTCATTCATCTCCTTCCAGGCGTTGTGAAAGAATATGGTTTTGGGTTAAGCATCTCCCTGTCAGTTCTCTCGGGAATAGCGCTTTCTTTTGTGATAGAGAAATTCATACACTGGCATCATTGTCATAACGGTAATGGCAAGCATATTCATCCATTTGCAATCGTAAACCTTTACGGCGATAGTCTCCATAATTTTATTGATGGTCTTATAATTGGTGCTGGATATCTGATAGGGATAGATGTTGGAATAGCAACAACAATAGCAGTCATTCTCCATGAAATCCCACAAGAGATAGGTGACTTTGCAATTTTATTGCATGGTGGATTCTCAAAGAGTAAAGCCTTGTTTTATAATTTCATAACGGCAATAACAGCAATTGCAGGCCTCGCAGTTTCTCTACTTTCTGGATTTTATATAAGCAATATAACTGCATTCCTTGTACCATTCTCAGCAGGCAGCCTTATCTACATCGCAGGCTCTGATCTTATCCCAGAATTGCACAAAGAAGTTGCTGCCAAGAAGTCAATAATTCAGTTTGCTTTGTTCTTGCTAGGCATATTTACGATGTTTATACTGTTATATTTAGAATAAATGATAAACAATATTAACACAGAAACTATTTGTATTTTATGAAATATGAATATTCTCTGGTAATAAGGCTAATCTTTTTATTATTCCCGCCATCATTATTCTACACTATCTTCCTGCCATTGACAATTTATCCTGTATTTGCAGCATTCAAGCTTTTAAATTTCCAAACATCCATCTCAGGCAATAATCTATTCGTCAATGCACAGCCTCTCGCGTTCATTTCAGCATGCATAGCCCCATACGCTTATTATCTTATACTTGCATTAATAATGCTTACAAAAGAAATAAAGCCAATTACAAGATTTAAGATGTTCTTGCTTGGCTCTATCCTGATATTATTTGCAAACATCTTAAGAATACTAATCCTGACACTAGTTCTGCTGTATCTTGGTAGTAACGCATTCGAATTTGTCCACATAAGTTTCTGGTATTTTGTCTCCACCATCTACGTGGTGCTTATCTGGATATTATTAACAAAGATATTTAAGATTGCTTCCATCCCTATATACTCAGATTTCAAATATCTGCTGGAAAATAGCATGTTCAAAAAGAAAGTTTTAAATAAACATAAATAACTACTTAGATTAGAAATTGAGGTGTATAAATTGAAATACAAAACCATACTACTAATTTTAGCAACGCTCATATTATCTTTATCTGTAAATGCTGCTGAAGACTGCGCAGTAAGAGGCAATGTAGTGTTTACTGCTGACAAGTATGGTTACATGCCTGGTGAATCAATAGATGGAGTTATTAAGATAGTTAATAATCATCAATCAGATTCTACAGTCATTTACTCCTTAAAATTGATAAGAGATAGGGATGCGTTTACACTACTGTCGCTTACTGAAAGAAGGACAATCCCTCCTGGAAATTCCACATACAAACTTTTCCAGATATTTAGAGCCGGATTCCCGCAAGATGCCACAACAGGCAAGTGGTTTATACAGTTAAATGCAGGCATAGACACATGCATATATCAAAATACAGAAGTAGTATCTGTTTCAACCTGTTCTGATGGAATACTAAACGGAGAAGAACAGGGTGTTGATTGTGGTGGCAAGTGTAAAAAAGCTTGCGTTGTTACTACAGTAGTACAGCAGCCAAACCAAGAAACACAGCCCCCAGCAAGTACAAGCTACCAGGATTATATAATCCAAAAGCTTCCGTTCCAGCTTCCAGAGAACTTCTTTCTCTACCTAACAATCATAGTATTATTGCTAATGATAATCATGGGAGCATCTATAATATATTGGAAAAGAAGAGCAAGGTTCTCAAAATTCTATTAAAATATCTTTACTACACCAAGAGTCAATAATGTTAATATTACAGCATCAACAATTACTCCAAAGATTACAGAAAGATAAGCTTTAACTCTTTTCATGCCTATCAACCATGCTAATAGCACTCCTGTATATGTGCCTGTTCCTGGTAAAGGCAATGCTATAAACGCAAAGAAAGCAAGGTACGGCCAGGTTTTATCTTTTTTCTCATGGAATTTCTTTACTATGAAATTAGCATATAGATTAAACATCTTCTCATAGTATCTTATTTTCATAAAGTGTTTATGAAGGTAATCTAAAAAAAAGAATATTAATGGAGCAATAGACAGGTTGCCAAGTAGAGCTAAAAAAAGTACCAGCCAGACATTCAAGCCTGAAGAAATGCCATATGGTATGGACCCTCTGACCTCTATGATAGGCAGCATGCTAATCAGTACTGTCAAGATTGCGTTATCGATCATGCACCATCAGAGCCTTTTTGGAATAATAATATGTCTTCTGTAGTCAGCTTTTCCCCATTCCTTAGCTTTTCTTCTACATATTTTAGTTTTTCTTTAAGCATGGCTATTTCTTTGTCTTTAGACTTTACAGCATCTGTAGGCTTGCTTAGTCTGTCTAGTCTATACTTAAGCTTGCTTGCTTCTTCGTATTTGATTTTAATAGTGTTATTTATCTCTAAATATAATCTTTTAAGTTTAACAAACTTTCTGAATGCATCCTCTTGCTGCTGTCTTACAATGTTTATCGCTCTGCTCTTCTCAATAAAATCATTATAGCCTACTTCATCTTTTTTAGCATACTCTTGTATCTTTCTATGTAGCTCCTGGGCCTTCGCCTTTGTAATCTCAATCTCACTAGATAATTGTCTCAAATGGTCTACAACCTTGCAACTTCTGTCATCTTATTATACTGGTCTTTTAGCTTTTTTATCTGCTTCATTAATTTCTGCTCTTTGCCAAATGATATAACCTCTGTTTCTATCTTCTTCTCAAGTAGCTCCATAGCATCTTTTATCTTTCCAGGATTAATTCTAAGGCTAGACTTCTTGTAGATCTCTTCTCTTTCTTTGTTAAGCAGTTTTACTTTAGAAATAAGCTCCCCTACTGCCTTATTATAGGCATTCCTCTCTTGTTTTAGTTTCTGTATATCAACACTAATAGTATCTTTCTTTATCTTTATATCCTTGACATCCTTGATAGATTCTTGCAGTTGTTTTTTTAGCTCTTCTTTTTTAGCAAACCATGCTTCTTTCTTTACATTAACATCATTCAATTTAGTTTTCAGGCTAGCAATCTCGGTTTCCAAAGCTCTATATCTTTCCACGAGCTTATCTTTGCTTTCCCAGAATCTCTCGAGCATTTTACGCCTTCTTCCATATTATTTTTTGTAAGCTTATCATCTTTTTAAGCTTATCATCTTTTGATTAAACTTTTTTTAAAAGTTTATCCGAATAAAGCTCCGAGTCCAGCTGCTGCGTCTTCTTCCTTTACTTCTTCTTTCTTCTCTTCCTTCTTGCTTTCCTTCTTGCTTTCTGTTGATGTTCCAGCTGCTACAGGGAATGAAGCTTCCTTAACAACCTCATCTATATTGACCCCATGTAAGGCAGCCACCAATGCCCTAACCTTACCTTCCTCTACATGTATTCCGGCTGCTTCTAATACTTTCTTTACATTAGCTTCATTTACTTCCTTTCCAGCCTTGTGCAACAACATTGCACCATATACATATTCCATTTTTATCCTCCGTTATCATTAACTCCTATTTTATTGTTTAATGCCAGAGACTCAATGTATGCCTTCTTTACAAGCCATGTAATAGTGTCTTTGGTTACATACTCAGTATTTATTGCCAGGTTGAGTGTCTCTCTTACTATTCTCTTTATTTCCTCAATATACTTAGCTTCATCTATATCAAGAGTATTGCTATCATAAACATTTCCGTTCTCAAACATTGCTATTAACCTTACACCAATCTCAATAGGTTCAATTCCAAGCTTGCTTAGTATATCTGCTTTCTTAGCATCAATTATCTCTCCTTTCTTAACAAATAACTTGTCTTCTTTAATAGCAATCTTTCCAGATTCTATTGCAGTCTTCAATCCGGCAGAACTAAATTCTCCAATTGCAGGTCCTGGCGGGAATGCTGTCGGGCCAGCTTGTATAGTTATATCATTAGGCGCTATCTGTCCGGCTTTAGCAAAAGTGTTTGACTTGCTTTTTGCAAGCATTTTGCTGAGTACAAAAGGATCATCATTAGTGAATATTAAGGCAGGGATGCCATAGTCTAAGGTAGCTATAAGGTTAGTTATGCCTTTTCTTTCTTTCTCAGTATTTTCAAATGCCAGTTTCATCAAGCTTTTCTTGCTTACCCTGACATCTAATTGATCTCTGAACTTTGATTTTAATTTCTGTAGCTGTCCGCTTGGATAATTGCTAAGGTCCATTATTCCGATTACTCTAGACTGCTTTACTAGCTTGCTTAGATTGCTAAGCTCGGCTTTCTTAGCAGCAGATACATGTGCCATTATCCCTTGCTCCCAGCATTAATCTTGAAGGGCTTTCCCATAGTTAGTTTCAATACTACTGATTTTATGCTAGCCTCTTCCTGTGGCAACATAGGAATAAGGTTATTGTAGACAGCAGTTACGTTATCAGCTATATCTTCATCCTTGCTGTCTTCCATGCCTACGCTGCATTTTACAACAGCTTCGTTTTTAGTTGCCACCTTGACAGTATTCTGCAATTTCTCATAAACAGGCTTTAATGCTGTCAGATTTGGAGGAACTATAGCTCCGCTTTTAGGATTCGGCATCTTTCCTCTTGGCCCAAGAGCCTTGCCGAAAACAGTAGCAATCTGTGGCATAATGTTTGCCTGCGCCACAAAGAAATCATAATCCACAGCCATCTTCTTCAGCTTTTTATTATTTCCTTGCCAGTCTGCAAAATCATCCTTGAGTATTACGTGGTCAAAGACAGTCTTGGCATTAACAGACAAGTCCTTATCCACTATAGCGCATATCTTTAGCTTCTTCCCCCTATTCATTGGCAATGTTATGAAATTCTCGATAGAATTCTTCTTAGGATCAAAGAACTTTAGGTTAATTGCAAGGTCAAAACTCTGCTTGAAATTCCTTTTCTTACTTGCTTCCTTTACAGCCTTTATTGTCTTGAGTATTTCTTCTTTCTTCATCTTGCCTCCCTCCTACCCTAGCTAAGCTTGCGCTTACGGTAGTCTATGGGAAACTAGAATAGCCAAAAATAATCTTTATAAAGCTTTCTATGCATATCCATGCTATGTCAAACCCGGAACTAGAACAGGTCGTACAAAGTCATCCTATAGACATAGTTTTCCCACATAAAAGAGAAATAAGCTCAGATATAGCAGAAAAGCTGCTAATGGATACGATGAGAAAGATAAGATGTCATATTACTTATGAAATTACTAAGAAAGGTGTTATACATTGTGATACTCAAAAACGTGAATACGGACTATCAATGTCAGGAACAATTGATGATTATTTCTCAGGTCATACTTTAGCTAACTTCGTTATGCTACCTTCAAATCATCAAGATTTATTTTATGGGTTAAGGTTCTTTCGTAGTCCAAATCAAGTTATACCCTCCGAAATATTCCCAGCCTTAACTAAAAAACTAGAGAATCAAATAAAAGAATATTTCGAATGAGTCTTTAAAAATATTACTTCTTGCTTTGAATAGGTCATCTCTTCTTGCTGGCTTTCTTGATTATAGCGCTTTCCCTTATTATCAACTTAGGTTTAGCTTCAGCGCCTATTTTCTCATGCAACAGCTTTATAATCTCTTCATGCTGTTTTAACTTATCAGAATGCTCCTCAAACTTCCTTTCATAATCTAAATGTTTCCTTTTAACCTTAGAAAAAGCCTCAACAGTATCTTGTTTATGGTCCCTAAACTTCATCATTAACAACCTAAAAGCTTCACTCCTTGACAATATCCAATCTGCGAACGTCATTATATCACCTCTCGTAATAAATAAGTTCAGACTTGGACTTTAAAAATGTTTCTTTTTTATTTCTTTTCTCTCTTTAACCATCCATGAGAATAAAATCCATATCCTAATGCACCAATAATTAATGGGCCTAAATACGCAAAAAGAAAATTAGCTGGTTTCTTATTATAATCCGCAATATCATCAATTCTGCTAGCTATATTATTCAAAACAGGCTTAAAAACTAGTTTATTAGTTGAAGTTTTGATATCACTTTCAATCTTAGCAACCTCGTCTTCCAATCCACCGATTCCCTCAATGTGTGGATTATTTTTAGCAGCCTCTAAAGAAAATTTTGTATAAATTATGGCTTTAGTAGGATCATTACCTTCGTAACTTCTTAAATAAGAAGAAGTGCCTTTTAAAACATTTAACTCATTTTGCAAGTATGGTGCTGTGAGTTCCTTACCTATAAAATAAGCCGAAGCTAGTGTAACTCCGCTTAAAACAGTATAAGCAAAACGTCTCTTAATATCCTGCTTGGTAATCTTCTTTGTCCTTACTACATCTTCAATTTCATGAATTCTAGCTGGGTTATCTCTCATATCTTTATATAAGATAAAAAAGCTTAAATTACTTTCTATTTAGTTTAACAGCATACAACTTCTCAAAAGCGACTTTCTTCTCTTCAAGAATTTCCTCAACAAATCCATTCTGCTTTATTATCTGCCTAATCTTCCGGAGTTTACTAAGACTAGAATACAAAAGCAGGATAAATCCGTTTTTATTCAAATATTTTCCAGCTTGCTTCAAAAACCTCTCAATAACCTCATATCCTTTCTTCCCACCATCTAATGCAACATCTTTATACTTGCTGCTAGGCAGATAAGGTGGATTAAATATTATAACGTCGAACTTACCTTTAACATTGTTGAACAAGTCGCTTTTCTTCACTTTGATTTTATCTGTTTTTTGAAAACTTTTTTCTAAAAAGCTTACAGATTCTTCATCAATATCAGCAGCTATTATCTCTCCAGCATTAACAGCAGCCTTAGCTAATATCCCAGTCCCAGTTCCCACATCTAATACTCTCCCATAAGCTAGTCTTGTAACATATTTCTCTAATAAGAAAGAGTCTTCATCTGGTTGGTAAATGATTGT
>CAZTDM010000001.1:6292-15697 GCA_964611795.1 Candidatus Woesearchaeota archaeon | reverse complement strand
GTTTTTGATTGTGTTTTTGATTGTGTTTTTGATTGTGTTTTTGATTGTGTTTTTGATTGTGTTTTTGCTTAAGCTTTTTCTCAAAAAGCTTATTTTACTGCTTTAAAATACTCTCTTACTCTTTCAAGAATGTTCTGCAGATAATATTTCTCTATCTTTTTCTCAAACAAGATGTCTAAGTCTTCAAATTCTGTTATTCTATAAGTATTGTTAACACTCTCTGCTATGAACACATCTTTTAGTCTTTTCAATTGCCTTCGTATATTGCTGCTAGCTACCCCCTTTACTTCTAGGTTATGTTTCTTCCTCAAGCCTATTACAGCTTCTCTTATCTGCTCGGAGTTCAAATGCTCTTTTTTCTTCTTAGCATCTAACAAAGCCTGCAGCACATCAACAACAACATCTCTAGAATCACCAGGCTGTAATAATCCTATGCTCAGGCAAAGCTTCCTTACCAGTTCTCTATCTTCTTTTTCTTCTTTTTCTTCTTTTTCTTCTTTTTCTTCTTTTCTTTCCGAGGTTTCTTTTTCTAAAAGAAAGCTCTTAGGCTTCTCATATCTCCTAAGAGTTATCTCTGCCAATGCCTCTTCTTTTGCTATAGTTTTCCTAACCATGCTAACATACCAGTTATGTTTTGTTTATATAATTTATCACTGAGCAATCCTGCAGAGCTGATTATATCCAGAGGCATATACTTTATGATCTTGAAAATTATCGTCTCTGGGTAAACTATGATGTTACCTTCTTTATATCTGAATATTATATTCAATGGATCAGTACCAAGGTCATTAGTATAGAGTATAACAAAAAAACTTGCCTTTAATGTAGCAGCATCAGCCATATTGTTTCTAGCTGGTCCGGGAACTCCTTGTAGAAAAGTACCTGCAGGATCATCAGACCTTAATGAATCAATAAGTTTTTTTCTTTCCAGCTGCTGGCCATCATATTCTAATGTCCCTTCGCTGTTAAATGCGCTCATCTTTATTATGAACATCTTATAATTGCTTTCTATCATGTTTTGGTATTGATTATTGTTATAATAAGTTGTAAAATCTCTTAACTGTTGATCTGTAAGAATGCTAGGCTCTCCCCCCGGATGCAAGACAAATCCAGTTAATATCTTGCCTTTATCTTCTAATAATAGCAGATTATCAGAAATTGTAAATTTATCTTTAAAATCTGTGGCATCTCTATATACTAAATATACAAAAACACCAGATACTAAGAATAATATTAAGAAAGTATAAAAGAATAATTTAAAAAATGCCTTTAATACAGTTTTGAATATTATAAACAAGATGGCTATTACAATAAATATCAGTATTAAGGATAAATAAGCCATAACAGTCATTTATCATCTATTTTATTTAAACCTTTTCTTTGTTTTATATTACAATAATGCTTATAAAGAAATTAGAAAGAATAAATGCATGCCAGAATTAATAGCTTGCTTATCAACAGGAAAGGGGACATGGGGGCATGTCGCTAGACTATTAGCAGATAATACCTGGGATAAGATATACTTGATAACCAATGACTATGGAAAGGAGAATTTTACTGTTAATTCTAAAACAGAGCTTCTCTCTGTAAATATGAGCCAGGGATTGAAAGAATTAAGAGATGAAATTCATGAAAAGCTCAAAGATAGAATAAAAGATACAGAGGTTGCAGTCAATCTTGTCTCTGGAACAGGCAAAGAGCACATGGCATTGATGTCTGCATTGCTAAAGCTTGGAGTAGGGATAAGGCTTGTCGCAGTCACGAAAGACGGAATAGGAGTAATTTAGTAACTTTTATATTACCTCCAGATATATAATATTCATGCCTTTATTTGATAATATGCTCGGAAATAATGAATCTCTCTTTATAGATGAACTTGCCTTAGACTATGAATACCTTCCAAGGTTATTGCCGCATAGAGAATCACAGCAGCAATATACAGCAACCTGCATTAAACCATTATTGCAAGGAAGAAATGGAAAGAATCTGTTAATAACAGGCCAGCCAGGTATAGGCAAGACAGCAGCTACAAGATTTGTATTGAGAGAACTGGAAGAGAAAGGTTTAGATGAGAATTTATATCTTATTTATGTTAATTGCTGGAAAAAAGACACTGCTCACAAAGTAACTTTAGAGATATGTCAGCAGGTAGGATATAAGTTTACCCACGATAAATCAACAGATGAATTATTAAAGGAGATTGGCAAGATAATCAACAGGAAAGCTGCAGTGTTTGTATTAGACGAGATAGACAAGCTGTCAGAGTTCAGCATTCTATACCATATTCTTGATGATATATATAAGAAAACAATTTTGATGATAACAAACGAGAAGTCTTTCCTAGCATCATTAGAAAGCAGGATTCTCTCAAGATTGTCAGCAGAAATACTAGAATTCAAGCCATATAACTATGAAGAGACAAAAGATATCCTAAAGCAAAGGATTGGCTATGCTTTTGTAAAGTCATGCTGGGACGATCAGGCATTTCTAAAGATAGTTGACAAGGCTGCTTCATTAAAAGACATCCGCACAGGCTTATTTTTGTTAAGAGAGTCTGGTATGCTTGCAGAATCAAGCTCCTCCAGGAAAATAACCTTGGATAACGCAGAGAAAGCAATTTCAAAGCTTCATGGAGTAAAAATACTAAGTTCTAAAGACATGGACAAAGACACAGCATTTGTGCTTAATCTCATTAAAGAGCATACAGGGATGACAAGCAGAGACATTTATCACTTATATAAAGATAAGACAGGTAAATCATTCCGTACATTCCACCGTAAGATAAAGGAGTTAGAGAAAGACAACCTTATCTTTGTAGACAATAAATTCATAGATGGAACCCCAATAGCTGTCCTAAACTTCAGTAGTAAAAAACTCAGCGATTATTAATCATTTGCTGGCTGATTCTATAATCTTTTCTAATTCTCCCTTAGTTGGGCGTAACCTCCTGAACCAGCTAGGCTCTATTCCTGCTCTTTCATAAGCAGCCAGCCATTCTATAGCATCAACAATGCCATCTTTATTAGTGTCTACAATAGTCTTAGCCCTCCTATATTCTTGTTCGTATAAATAATCATTTCTGGAACCTACTGCTAATACATATACAGAAAATGCTCCTATACTTAGAGCTAAGCCTGCTGCTAAACCTAAATAGATTGGTTCTTGGAATTTAGATTCTGCCATTTTAGTTACTTATAAGTCAAAAAGTCTTAAAAAGCTTTCTATTGGCTTTCAATATATATTTTCTAGACGCTAGACAAATGACATCTAGCCAAACACCCGCACAGCGCTTATATATCTAGTTTACTTTAGCCATATAGAGGTGATTCAAATGAACATAAAACGGCTTTTCAACAACACATATCTTTCCTGGGAGGACTACCAAAAACTAGTCTACACCATGCAATTTATAGATGAACTGAACCAAGCGATGGCCTCCAGCGAAATCAAAAAAATAGGGGGTGGAGAATATGAGTGATGATTTCTACACAGAAGATACAATTGCTTATCTTCTAGAAGAAGAGGAAATAAGTGCTGAAGAAGAAGGCTTTATGCTAGGCTATATAGGAGAAGATTAAAAACAGAAACATTTATATAGTAAATACATAGATTACTATATATGAATAATATAACAACTATACAATTAAATAAGAGTATAGCAGAAAGACTAAGGAAAGCTAGGGAATACCCAAGACAAACCTATAATGAATTACTAAACCATATGATCACAATATTCATAGAAACAAAAAAGAATAACTCATATGATGAGTTTCTGCATAAGGTCCAGCAACCAAAAATGAAAGAACTATGGGACAACGAAGAAGACGAGGCTTGGGAGAGTGTATAAACTAGGTGATGTTATACTTGCCCATGTTCAGTTTACAGACACCTTCGAGATCAAAACTAGACCAGCTGTAGTCTTATTTGAAGAGCATGGCAATATTATAGTGGCAGGAATTACCAGTAATACAAAGATGGAAGGCATACAAGTAACTAAAAAAGAAGGGGCTATTAAAGACAGCATTATAAAGCTAAATTATATATTTACCATATCGCAAGGAATGGTAAAAAAAAGATTATTTCAATTGCATAATGAAAAGAAACAAACTCTGATAGATGAGATTATAAAAAGATTAAAGGCATAAATGGAAAAATATATAAAACGTCTGTTATTTAATAAAGCCATGGCAAGAAAATATACTGTTATTATAGAAAAAGACGAAGACGACTGGTATGTCTCTGAGGTAGTTGAACTACCTGGTTGCCATACCCAAGCTAAAACAGTAGATAAACTAATAGAAAGAACTAAAGAGGCTATAATGGCATATCTAGAAACAGGTAACGAACCAGAACTAAATGAACAGTTTATAGGAATTCAACAAATAGAGGTATAGTTCTTGCCAAAATTGCCAAGATTAAATGGAAAAGAGATATGCAGAATACTAGAAAAACTTGGTTTCAAATTCTCCCATCAAAGAGGCAGTCATCTCGTGTATAAGCACGCCGATGGCAGGAAAACTACAGTACCTTATCATAATAGAGAGGATATTGGCCCAGGGCTACTCAATAAGATCATAAAGAAAGATTTAGGCATAACAAGAGAAGAATTTATGAGGTATGCCAAGTAGTATGGAAAAATGGTACGATAAACAAGAAGACATCCTTAATATACAGCTTAAGGACGTCAAATACTGGAAAAGTATCGAGCTACCTAATGGAATAGTTTTTGATATAGCTGAAGATGGTTCTATAGTAGCCATAGAGATATTAAAAGCAAGTAAAGTATTCTCTGGCGACGTATAAAAAGTTATATTATGTTTTTAACGGAAATATATTTATTGAGTTCTCTTGATGAATATTCAAGTTGCAAAGCTCTGCTATCCAATTACCGAATCTGTCTCTCATATCGCTTACAGAACTTCTCAATTCAGCTATAGAAGAGAATGCAAATTCAAGATGCAAGTCATATCTCCCTAAATATTCAAATGCAGACAAGCAATTTTTATTAAATTTATAATATGCGAGAATTTCCTTTTTCTTGTTTATATCTGTCAAAGATATGAAAAAATGATGATATGAAAGATTAAATTGTGAAAAATCTGTACTTAGTTTATATCCCATTATTACTCCATTAGCTTCTAATTTTTTTATTCTCTTTCTTATTGCTTCAGAGGTTAAATCAAGCTTCTTTGCGATGTCCACATAGCTAACTCTAGAATTTTCTGAGATAAGTTTTATTATCCCTATATCAATGTTATCATACTCTATCTCTTTTTCAGTAAGATTATTCTCTATAGAATACTTGTATTCTCCATCATAAAGGTATTTTTCATTAAATGAAATTCCTAGAGTCATTTGCAATATTGTTTTTTCCTGAAAATAAGTTCCATATTTTTGTAGAAAAGTCTCATAGAACTGTCTGAGTTCATTTAGATCTTTAGACATTGTAGTTATAATCAGATTATATTGATCATCAGATATTCCAAACCATACTACATTTTTCTTATCATTCTTAAGAAAATCTATAATCTCATTCTCAATGTTAGTAGATACATTCCTGTAGCTGACTAAGATCTTATTATATTCATAGCCTATTTTTGAGCCGTTTATTATAGCATAAAATCCATTTATGGTCTTATTCTCTAAAAGCCTTGACAGTCGATAGCTAACAGTTTCTTTCTTTAGTTTTATCTTATGTCCAATCTGCTGTGAGCTTGCTCTTATATCTCCATCTAAGCATTTTAAGATAGATTTGTCTTTTTTGTCCATATTTTAATCAAATTCAACTATTAATATATAAATATTTTGTTTTTATTAAATTTATAATAGATATATTGATATATCCCAATAATAACACTACTGTATGGTTACAAAGATTGTAACAATCAATAAACAAACATAAAGAGGAAACAAAAATGACAAACCATAATGTAAATATAGTCAAAATTAGGTATAAAACAATGAACCCCGTAAACAATGCTATAGAAGATAAGGTATTTTATGGAGTTTGTGAAGGCAGCCTTTTACTGAATAGTGAAAGTAGCAAAAGTCTCGATATTGTAGTAAAGAACTTAGCTGCAGAGCGTAATACTCGCACATGTGTGACTACAAACCTTCCTTCCGAGAAAGATATCAATAGTGTAATAGACGATCTTAATAAATATTCCATAACAAAAACATACACCCTAGAGCAGCTATCAGCATTGGAAGAAGAGCATTTTAAAAAGAGTTACACTAGTCAAGTTTTGAGCAGAGACGCTAGAATAAAGAGAAGAAATGATCAAGAAGAAGATGACGGAAGGGCATCTGCTTATCGTAGATCTCAAGAAGCAAAAACTAAAAATAATGATAGAAGCAATTGGATAATCGGTGGAACTTGGTATAGGTTTTAATGATTTTTCTTTTTTTAAATTATATATTCTCTTACAATATCTACAAGATTTTGACTGGGGGTCCTACCTTCAAATGCCTCAGGTTCTAGAATCTGTAGATAGATATCAGAGTTATTTTTACCAATATTATATCCTAATACCAACAAACCCAAATCTGCTGACCCTCGAGAAGCTTGCTCAATAAATTCTACATTAATTCCAATTCCAGTGTCTCTAAGAAAAATCTTCGCTCCAGCAGAATGAATTTTGTCTAAAATTTCATAAAGTTTTCCATGATCAAGCTTATAAGTATCAACGACTCTAGTCCCTTTAATATCAAATTTAGTGTCTTTCATAAGCTAATCAACAAAGTCAATGCCTAGCTCATCTTCTATATCTTTTCTTTTTCCGCTTTTTGTTGTTTTCTTTCCGCCAAATATCTGAGGGGAATTAACTCCAGTAACAATCAATATAGCCCTTATAGTATCTTCAAGATCCTCATAAATCTGAGCTCCCCAGATAATCTTGGCATCATCAGATAATCTGGCAGACACAGTCTCTACAACTTTTCTAGCCTCATTCAAGGTCATGTTTGGCCCACCGGCAACATTAATCAATGCTCCGGTGGCTCCAGTAATGTCAATATCTAGCAGTGGATTATCGATAGCCTTTTCTACAGCCTCAACAGCCCTGTTCTCGGTATCAGACTCACCAACGCCGATCATAGCCACCCCGCCACCAACCATTATTGCCTTGACATCAGCAAAGTCTAGGTTTACCAATCCAGCCTTAGTAATCAACTCGGCAATGCCTTTTACAGCATTAGTCAATATTTCATCAGCAACCTTGAAAGCTGTCTGTAATGGCAGGTCTGGAGCAAGTTCCAATAACTTATCATTAGGGATTACAATAAGAGTATCAACAATATTTTCCAGCTTCTCTAATCCTATGAGTGCATTCTCATATCTCCTATTCCCTTCCATCGTAAATGGCATAGTAACAATTCCAATAGATAATGCACCACTCTTTTTAGCAAGGTCAGCAATAACAGGAGCAGCACCAGTTCCAGTCCCCCCGCCTAGCCCGCATGTGATAAATATCATGTCAGCTCCCTGAATCTTCTGCTTAATCTCATGCTCAGACTCTCTGGCAGCCTCCTCTCCAATCTTAGGATTGCTGCCAGCTCCCAAGCCATGAGTCAATTCCTTTCCGATTAGTATTTTTGAATTAGAATTTGTATATAACAGGTCTTGAGCATCTGTATTTATTGCAATGCTCTCTGCCCCAATAATGCCAACCTCAGAAATCCTGTTAATAGTATTATTTCCTGCTCCACCAACGCCAATAACCTTAATCTTACTTCTCTGTTTAGAAATCATCTCTTCTAGCTCAGCATCAATAGCGCTAGGATTCTTGTCTTCCATTCTTATCATAGACTCTTTTTGTGCTGCAACCCTTAATATTGAATCCATCATCAAACCCCGTTCGAGAATTATCCGGTAATCTAATATTTAAACTTAATTATCATCTAATAGTCATTTTGTTTAAGCCTTTTCAGCTGCCTTATTGTCTTTTTTTTTCCATTTTTTTGCGAACTTTTTTCTAAAAAGCTCTCTTCTTTTTCTTTCTGTAGCTCTTTTTACTCAAGCTTTTCTGAAAAGCTTGTTTCTTTCTGCGGGCTCTTTTTCCCCAGGCTTTTTTCAAAAGGCTGTTCTAAAGAGCTCTCTTCAAACCTTACTTCCTTAATTGATGGAATCAGCTCTTTAATCTTATCCTCTAGTGGCTTATGCAGTTGTTTTGGCAGCTTGACTTTGACGTCTGCCACTCCTTCCTTCAAGCTGGCATCAGAATTAAGATGCAATTTTGCGAATCCCCGCAGTTTTTCTTCATCATTCTCTATAATCCTCAATACTTTTATATCATACACTACAGCTTTTCCAGCCAATGGATGATTAAAATCTACTATGCTTCTTCCTCCAGAAACAGACCTTATAGTTCCTATAGCATCATCAATATTTACCTGCATGCCTGCAAATGGCATGATCTCTTTCTTCTTAAACACGCTTACAGGAATTATCTTTATCAGCTTTGCATCTCTCCCTCCAAATGCATCTTTAGATTCCAATTCTATCTTATAGTCTCCTGGCTCTTTTCCTATCAAAGCATCATCTAACCCAGGCACTAGGTTTCTCTGCCCAACACAAATAACGATAGGACCATATTCTGTCTTGTGGCTGTGAAGTTTATTCTCTTTAGCAGTCTTCTCATCTGTAAGGTCAAATATTTGTCCAGTATTCTTTACTCTGGCAACATATTCTACTTCAATAAAGTCATTTTTCTTGATTTTCATGCATTTTCACTTTTGTATAAACTTTTTAAATCTTTGTAATGGCCAAGAATTCACAATATCCTCGCTTGTTGCCCATCCTCTTCTTGCCTGTGCTATACCAAACTCCATGTATTTGAAATGGTTGATATCATGGCTGTCTGTATCTATGATCATCTTGACTTTATTCTCAACAGCTTTTCTTATATGACTATCTTTCAAGTCTAGCCTGGAAGGAAATGCGTTTATCTCCAGAGCTTTATTATTATCTTTAACAGCCTGTAAAATCTTATCAAAATCTACCTCATAAGGATCTCTTCTGTTGATTATCCTTCCAGTTAAATGGCCTATAGCAGTTGTATACTTGTTCTCAATAGCTTTGATTATTCTTTTAGTCATCTCTTCTTTTTCCATTTTAAAGTTGCTATGAACAGACGCTATTACGACATCTAATTTTGACAAGAACTCATTGCTGTAATCTAAACTGCCGTCCTTAAGTATATCAACCTCGCTTCCTTTTAATACAGTTATTTCCTTTCTATACTTATCAGCCAGTTTCTCAATCTCATCCAGGTGTTTTACCAATCTTTTCTCATCTAACCCAGATGCAACTGCCGAGCTTTTACTATGGTCTGTAATTGCAACATACTGATAGCCCATCTTGATTGCTTCTTTTATCATAACCTCGGTGCTATAATGCCCATCGCT
>CAZTDM010000001.1:0-6282 GCA_964611795.1 Candidatus Woesearchaeota archaeon | reverse complement strand
CTCCACACAGTATGAACATGGCAGTCCCCCTTAATCTCATCATAACCTATCAGCTTAGGAGGAATTTTATTTCTAAACAACTCAAGCTCGCCTGTGTTCTCCCTCATCTCAGGCTCAAGATAATGCAATCCTAATTTTTTATATACCTCCTCTTCTGTCTTTCCTGCAATAATCTTTTCATTTTTATCAAGCAGGCCATATTCGCTAAGTTTGTAGCCTTTCTTTATCGCTATTTGTCTCATAATCACATTATGATCTTTGTTTCCTGTAAAAAACAACAAAGCAGCACCGTATGTCTTATCATTAATAACTCTAAGATCGCAATTCATTCCATTCTTCAATATTACAGCAGATCTAGTTCCTCCTTTAGCAGCAACTTCCTTTATCTCATCCATCTTAGTAAAATAATCCATAACTTTTCCAGATTTGCTAGATGTAACTAGGATGTCTATATCGCCGACAGTTTCTCTCCTTCTCCTTATGCTACCAGCAAGATCTGCATGCTTTACATAATCTAGCTTTCTTAATTTTTTAACTATAGAATCAGCAAATGGCAAAACATCTCCAAGCAATCTTCTCTCCTGTCCTGATTTTTTCAATCTGTCAAGCTTCTCAAGTATCTCCTTCTCAGTTTTCTCGCCAAAGCCCTCCATCTTGCTTATCTTTCCTGCCTTAGCAGCCTGCTCAAGCTTCTCCAAGCTGGTTATTTTTAATTCCTTGTATAATCTCCAGGCTTTTCTAGGTCCAATGCTTGGTATCCTCATCAGCTGTACAACGCCCTCTGGAATAGATCTCTCAAGTTCGTCTAGCTCCTTTATCTTTCCTGTTTTCAAGAACTCTTCTAACTTCTTCGCTATTCCCTCTCCAACGCTTGGAATCTGCATTAATCCATTAAATCCCAGTTTCCTGTATATCTCTTCAATGTCATCACTCAAGCTTTCTATAACCTTAGCAGCTTTTCTAAATGCATTAGGTTTCCAATCTACTCCTTTTATCTCCAGTAAATCTGCAATCTCATACAGTATCTTGGCTGCTTCCGCATTCTTCATATATTTTCTTATGCCATCAATTCTTTATAAATTTGCCTAAGAAAAAGTTAGAAAGATTAATTAATAAGAATGACTAAATATATTATATGGAGAAAAATCATGTATTAGAAGCTCTTTCAATTTTAAAAAAAGAATATCCAAATGCAAAATACTATCTCAATTTCTCAAATCCAATCGAATTATTAGTGGCTGCAATATTAAGTGCGCAAACAAGAGATGAAGTTGTAAATGCCTGTACCTCTAACTTATTTAAAAAATATAAAAATGTAAAAGACTTTGCTAATGCTGACTTAAATACCCTAATAAATTATATAAAAACAATTTCATTTGCAGGAAATAAAGCTAAGAATATTAAAGCCGCTTGCAAGGTCTTGGTAGAGGAATATAATAATAACATTCCTAAAACTATAGAAGAATTAACACGACTACCAGGTATTGGTAGAAAAACTGCTAATACGATATTAATAAATGCTTATGGAATTGTAAATGGCATTCCAGTTGATACATGGGTACAAAAAGTAAGTTATAGGCTAGGTTGGACAAAAAACAAGAATCCTGATAAGATAGAGCAGGATCTTATGAAGATTATTCCTGAAAAAGACTGGGGCAAATTAGCGTATATATTAAAGACTCATGGAAAAGCGATATGTCGTTCACCATACCCTTATTGTAATAAATGTCCAGCAAACAGACTATGTTCAAAACAAGGTGTAACTAAACATTACTAACCATTAAGTAAACATTACCCGCCTTGGTAATAAAGCCCTTGCTTATTAAATACCTCAAATGTCCATATATCGTTGACTTATCCCATTTAAAATCGGGATAAATTCTCTTTAAGTGCTTATAAATTTCTTTAGTATTCAATTCTCTATGTTCTTCTAAAATGTCCAATATCACTTGCTTAGTTTCTTGATGTCTAAGTCTAAAAGTTTTATTTATCTTTATCCTTAATACAATCTTTTCTAAAGCTTCTCTTTTATATTTTGAAGTAAATCCAATATAGTATAAAAACTTAACAAAATTGTAATAACCTGTTATAGAAAAATAATACCTTTCTTTATCTCGCTTTACATAACATCTTATACTATTTGAGATTATCCCAATTTCTCTTAAAAGTTTTCTAAACTTTTCTAATATAATTTTATCATTCTGATAAACTCTGATACTATCATCCCCTACATTACACTCACTGTCAAAGAATGCTCTAATTAATCCAATCTTAAAATCTCTATTACAATCCATTATCTCTCTAGTCATTTCCTTTCTTTTTCCATATGCAAATTCTCCAAGAATAGCGATCAATATTTGAGTATTTATCTTTTGAAAAAATAAAGCACCTTGCATATTATTTGGAATCTCATCAATTTTATCTACCCTCATAATCCATTTTGATTTATCCTCTTTAAACTTACCTAATTTTTGATACCAAATTCTAGATTTCGCTTCAAAAATTTCAAACATATTATTTTCAAATTCTTTAAGTAGTTCTTTATTCTTGTTTGTAAAAAACATCTGTAAATTTGATTGGGTTATTGAACCATCTCCTAATATATAGCCGACTATAGAACCAAGTCTTTTATCTATCTTGATTGGAAAATTAGGATATACCTCTCCACGAGTAGTGCCTGCTCTTATAAAGATTAGGTTTGCTTCAATATCTTGCCAATTATATTTAGACAATTTCAAAATTCTTTCTAAGTATTTAACTCTAATGTTTCTTTCGCCATTAAACCAATTCCTAATAATATGTGATGCATTATATTCATAATTCCACTTGGCTCCTATTTTTAAACAAAAATCTTTATCTATATGTGGCTTATCTGATTTTGAAGCATCAATTAATAATTCTCTTAGAAAATCCTTATTTAATCCTAAAATAGCATTTCTTAAATAAGGCACTAACTGTTCTAAATTAACCTCTTCTTTCATTCATCTATAATAGGTAAACTAGATATATAAGCGCTGTGCGGGTGTTTGTCTAGATGTCATTTGTCTAGCGTCTAGAAAATATAGATTGAGATAAGTGGATGAAAGTCTTATAAAAACAAATAAATATTTTGTTCTCATTAATGTAACTACTCAAGAATGGAAAAGTTTATAAGATAGCTAAACTAGCCTGCATATCATGGCTAAGAATTGGAGAAAGCTAGTTGATCCAAGCATCCGAGGCTATCTGGAGATGCAGGTTAAAGAAGCCAGCAGGCATAAGAATGCGTATCGTTTGTCTGAAAACCCAAGCAATGCGCAGTTATGGGTAGCCATAGCCAACCTATCTAAGCAGATGTTTGATATTAACCTAAAGCTTAACTATCTGGAAAGAGCCTTGCGTGATATCGGAGCAAGAAAAGCAGATACAAAAGAAGCTACAAAAAAGACTAAAAAGCTTGTAAAGTCTCTTAAAAAGCTATGATTCTAAAAACATAATATTTATATACCCTATAATATGCTTTTAAAAAGATATGTTAAAGAACAATGTTCTCAGGAAATTAGTGCTTCCACTAGTAATAGCAGGAAGCATAGCAGGTAGTTCTTGCAAGGATGTTACAAGAATAGTATCAGGTAACTGTACTAGCTATAAGCATCAGGTAGAAAAAGCCGAGTCCAGCCCATTAGGATATGAAGCTGATTTTGTTTATGCTCAATTAGCAAGACCCGACATTGATAATTACAAGTATGATGAAAATTTTATAGCAATGCTAAAAGATAGGCAACTTGATTCTATTTCAGATAGAGCAAAAAACCTATATGTTTGCGATGCAAGGTCTGGAAAGCTAAGAACATTGCAAGAAATTATGTCAGAAGATCTGAAAGAAAGCAAGGTTTTTGATAAGCTTAAAGAAGCCAATGTATATATTCCAGAAGAGTTTAGAAAAGATCCTGTTAAAGCAACCTTGTTCTTAAATCTGTATACAGGAAGCACGCCATTAGGAAATTGGGAAATGATAAAATATCATGATACTTGGATAGGATTGAAAGATATTCTAGATAACTCTAAAGATTATCCACTAGAGGTTGGAACAGCAAGAGAATATCATAAGGCAATGATGTCAGAATTAAAAGCTAGATATCTTTATATCAAGCCAACAGCAAAAGATTACACAAAATTTGGAAAACTGCTTTCCGGATTTATAGATAACATTGAAAAACTGCAATAATCTGTAGCAAAAGTTTTATAAATCGTCCTCTTTCTCTTCTCGTTTATGGCTGAAGGAGAAAAAAAGATAGTGGGTGCTGGTCAGCTTAAACCAGGCAGTTATGTAATTTTCGATGGTGTTGCCTGCATTATCAAAAGCATTCAAACCTCTAAGACTGGAAAGCATGGTCATGCTAAAGCAAGAATAGAAGCTGTAAGCATAGTTGGCGAGAGGAAAATCATAAAAGTAATGCCAGCCCATGATAATGTAGAAGTTCCAATAATAGAAAAGGAAAATGCTCAGGTTCTAAGCATCCATGGTGATACAGCCACAGTAATGAACATGAAAACATACGAGACATTTGATATTAAGATCCCAGAAGAGTTGAAAGAAGATCTTAAAGAAGGAGTGCAGGTATTGTATTGGATAATCCTGGGTGAGAGAGTAATAAAACAGGTCAGGCAGCAAAATGGTTAAATTTCCAGAGACTCAGGCAAGGCTATTCCATAATGTATTTGTCTGCAAGAAGTGTAAGACTAAAAAGAGAGCTACAATGCAAAAGGCAATGGAAGGCAGCATCAGATGCAGAAGATGCGGCGGCAAAGCATTTAGGCCTATTAAGAAAAGCAAACTAAAATGAGCATAGATTTCATATTTGCCATAATATTCTATAGCCTTCTGATCATACTATTTCTTTTGTTCAGGAAAAAATTCACTGTACAGAATAAGATTTTTGTGATGTATAAGACGAAACTTGGCCTGAGATTAATGGACAAGATGGGAAGGGCTATGCCAAGGTTTTGGAAATTCCTTGGAGTCATTAGTGTTATTTCAGGTTTCGCAGGCATGGCCGCAATCATGTACATGCTTGTCAGGGGATTGATTACATTGATAGCACAGCCAGCCGCTGCCCCAACCCTAGGCCTAGTTCTTCCTGGAGTAAAGATCCCAGGAGCTCCAATATTTGTTCCATTCTGGTATGGTATAATAAGCATATTTGTAGTAGCTGTAATTCATGAATTCTTCCATGGGGTGTATTCTCGCGTCCATAATGTTAATGTTAAAAGCTCAGGTATTGCTTTCCTAGGTCCGATACTTGCAGCATTCGTAGAGCCAGAAGAAGAAGAGCTGAAGAAAAGAAGCAAGCTGGCCCAGTTGTCTGTCTTCTCAGCCGGCCCATTCTCTAATCTATTAACAGCAGGGATATTAATGCTTATAATAATCTTCATAGCAGTTCCATTCACAAACACATTAGTGGATATTAAAGGCGTTCAGATTGCAAGCGTAGAAAAAGATTTCCCATTTTACAATGCAGGCGCTAAATCTGGTGAGATAATTGAGCAGATAAACAACGCAGCAATTACAGATGTTAATGCATTTACTAACACAATGAAAGGCATCAAACCTGGAGAAACTATATCAATTAAGACAAACAGGACGATCTATAATATTGTTGCAGTAGCTCATCCTAGCATAGAAGGCAAAGGATATGTTGGTGTTTTAGTCAGCGCTGGCGAAGTCGTAATCAAAGATTCTGTAAAAAGCAAATATGGTAGTTTCCTACCCAATTCGATGCTCTGGATTGGCAGGCTTCTTGTGTGGATATTTGTCCTAAGCCTTGGAATTGGCCTGGTTAATCTACTCCCTCTCGGCCCGATAGATGGCGGCAGGATGTTTTATCTGGCAGCGATACATTTCATAAAAGATGAGAAAAAAACAATGAAATTATTTGGTTATGTTAGCGTACTCTGTCTTGTTCTAGTAATCCTTAATCTTACATTCCCCTATCTGAGAAAGTTATTCTAGCTTTTATAAAGTTACACTAATAGCTCAGATTACTTTTATTCTTTTAGATATATTTAGCTCTTAAAGAATAAAGTCTCTGCCTATACCGTGAATATGCCTCATCATGTTTATCAATGATCAACATCCATATTATATTTCCTTTTATGTAATAAACCAATCTAATATTATCTGTTATTCTCTCACTATAGCAGTTCTCTCCGCCTGAAAGATGCTTTAACCTCTGCGGGTTTAGTTTAATTTTTTCTTTTTTCTTTTCAAAAATTTCTATTTCCTTTTTTGAAAGTTTTTCT